>CALLJF010000030.1 GCA_938091495.1 uncultured Nitrososphaerales archaeon
GGCTTTTATGATTACTATCCATGCTTGAGCATATGAATAGATTGCTCTATCTCTTCACATATCTACACGATGCTAGAAGACACATCAAGTTTAAAGAGATACTGAGCCTCGAGGTGAGTGGGCCTTAAGTTAACATCGACGATTATATAATAGTATAAATATATTTAGAATATGTCGAAAAATCGGTCGATAACAAGCGCCCAAGGAGAGAAGGTTGGATGCAATTATATTTTATAATTGGCGGTGATTTTGGCGAGAAGGTTATAGGGAATTTAGTCAATTTACCAAACTTTTGCAAGGCATGTAATTTAGCATGCGTGTACTGTAGGATCAAGTATGGCTCATTTGCATCTGATATCTGTGGAATCGATCTGATAAAAGACAAAATGAATAACTTCATAGAAGAACCTGAGAGGTATCTTCCAAAAAATCCACCAAAATGTGATATTATTTTACCAATTGGTATTCACCCTGATCTTCTTGCTGCACTGCCTTTGCTTGTAGAAAAAACAGATGCTAAAGCTGTTATTGTTCCAATAGAGAATAGAAATTGGTGTCCGCCAAATCTTCAAAAAAGGCTTGAAGCAGAGCTAAAGGATTTTAAAGTTGATTGCGCCTTTCCAAAGCCTTTCTGTTCCCTTAAGGAGGATGGGAAGAAGGTCGTAGACGAGTTCATCAAAAAATACAGAATTGGTAAGCCCGTAATTGAAGTTTATTTGAAGGAGGATAGAATAGAGAGTTCTACGGTTTTAAGAAGTGCACCTTGTGGTTCTACATGGTATGTGGCTCAGCAGATTAGGTTGAGCAAGATGGATGATATAGAGCAAGCAACATCAAATGCTCATCATGGCTATCCTTGTACAGCGAGTATGGAATTTGACCCTGAACTAAAGGATACGATATTACACAAGGCTGGATACATTATAAGAGAAGCCGTTCTTAATGCCGTTGATAGAGCGTGTATTAGGCAAGGGATAATATTGCCAAAGAAAAAGTGAATTTGATTACCAAAAATTATTAAAGATTGATGATTAACCCATAATTTTATGGCAGAGCAAAGAGAACTCATAATAATGGGCTCAGGACCTGCAGGCATGACAGCAGCAATTTATGCTGCTAGGGGGAATCTTAAGCCTCTTGTAATTACAGGGTTGCCACCCGGAGGGCAACTTATGCTAACTAGTGAAGTTGAGAATTACCCTGGATTCCCCGATGGTATTTTAGGACCTGAATTAATGGATAGAATGAGAAAACAGGCTGAAAGATTCGGTGCAGAATTCTTAGAATATGATGTTACATCTGTAAACCTCCTAAAATATCCTTTTGAGGTTAGGGTTAATGAAGATTTGTACAAAGCCAAAGCCATCATAATAGCAACAGGAGCCTCTGTAAAATGGCTTGGATTAGAGTCTGAACAAAGGCTTATAGGTAGAGGAGTATCATCATGTGCCACGTGTGATGCCCCTTTCTTCAACGATAAAGATGTAGTAGTTGTGGGAGGAGGGGATACAGCTATAAATGATGCCTTAATACTTACGAAATATGCAAAAAAGGTTACAGTAGTTCATAGGAGGGACAAGCTTAGAGCCAGCAAGATTTTACAAAACAGAGCCTTTAAGAATATAAAGATAAATTTCAAGTGGAATAGTGTGGTAGAGGACATCATCGGCGACAAAAAAGTTGAGAGCGTTGTAATTAAGGATGTAAAGACGGGGGAGAGAAGCAAGATAGACTGTCAAGGAGTCTTTGTAGCCATTGGTCATAAGCCAAATACAGATCTCTTCAAGGGACAGATAGAGATGGACGATAATGGTTACATAATAAGGAAAAACAACACTGAAACCAATATAAAAGGAGTATTCGTAGCTGGAGATGTTTGTGATGCACAATACAGGCAAGCCATAACAGCAGCAGGCATGGGTTGTCAAGCAGCCATCGATGCTGAGAAGTACCTAGAGTCAATAGAATAATAACTGAGGTAGAGATTTTTTAATCGACAGTCTCTTGGGTTTTATTTGACAGTGTATTGATTAGAATCTTCTCCTAACTGGTTGCTTCAGCTTCAATGCTAAAGTCTTCTGCAAACCTTCAAAGGTTTCTACAATCTTCTCCTTTGCTAGGTACTGATCTTCCTCGACGACTTTGACACCACGCTCTGAAATTGTAACAGGCTCAAGCACTATAGGCACCGACAAGCCAAGGATCTTGCTTATTACTCTGATGCTCCTAGGATACGTTACACCGTTCCTATAACTAAAGAAGAGCACTCCTGATTCAATACTAGGTTTTGGTTCCAACGGAACAGTAAGGTCCTTTGAGGAGAAAACCTCCATGAAACTTTGACTGTTTGCTTTGATATCATTAATTAAGGTCTCCCTCTTTTCCTCCGAAGCTTTTGCCCTTCTGATAAGGTCTGATTCATCCTTTCATTAATATCCATCCAGCTTTGCGAACCTAATCTCTTTTGGGCTTTTGCTTCAACTCTTCTTTAACCCATGCTAAATCAGCTTCTACCTGCCTAAGCTTCTCATCATCGTCTTCAAGTCTAAGAGTAAGGCTCTCGAAATCAGAAAAATCCATGCCAAAGATTACCTCGAATCAGCTGAAGATAGAATTTTATATGAAATAGAAATCAATCAAAGTATTTCTCATTCTATTATGCGTATTATAATAAGAGAGGATATTACGTAAAGGGATACGCCTAAAGCCATAGCTTCTGCAAATCCTATCTTTGGCAAGAAGTAGATGAAGACGAATAGATAAAGTATCCATGCTGGGGTAAGGAAGGCTAAGCCTTTTGCATAAGAGAGAGTAGCGCTCATGCCTGATTCTAAGTATATTATCAAGAAGGTAGTGAAAGTTACAGAAGGGAAGAGGGCTATGAATGCTGCCAATAAGCCCTTTCCCTCACTACCGATGAATATAGTAGTACTGACCACGATTCCTCCTATAATAAAATAAAGTAAGAGAAAATTGGCATGCAATTTCTTGCCCCTCATGCCTCTTAAGATACCTCCAATAAATATTATCAGTTTAGAATCGGATTTCTGATTTACTTTAACCTTTTATCTTGACCAGTCTTGAAGTCAACACTATTGTTGCTATGATCGCACTTATACTTGCAGTTAATGGCCATGCTTTGATTATCTATTTGCTTGGCGATAATTCCGATTAGAGCCAAAACGATAACAAGACTAAACGCAATATCTTTTCGTGTAATGACGCCACCAGACTGTTGAAACGCTATGCCTTCATCAGTAAATATCTCTACAATAGCGATCCCTCTTTTTGGCTGTCCTTGTTATGAAGCTAGTTTATTCAGGGGAACTGAAACCTCGGTACATTGAATCTTTGTAATCCTCATTTGAAATCCCTTTCTCAAAACAATAAGGTTTTCAAGACAAGAATGAAATAATGATGAGAAAGTTAAGACAATTCGAAGTGAGTTAAATGCCAAAAATTGATCTCAAAAAGGAGCTTAAGCACTTGTACAATCCTTCTGCAAAAGAAGTTGCAATTGTTGATGTTACAATAATGAACTTTCTAATGATAGATGGTGTAGGAGATCCAGATAAAGCGCAAGAATTCAAAGATGCAGTAGAAGCGTTGTATAGTGTATCTTATGCTCTTAAGTTTATGATCAAAAAGGGAAAGACAGCCATAGACTATAGCGTCATGCCCCTCGAAGGCCTTTGGTGGGTCGATGATATAAGTAAGTTCGGTATAGAAGACAAAGATACATGGAAATGGACAGTGACGAAAGATTTATTTAAAAAGGCTCTTGAACAAGTTGGAAAGAAGAATCTGTTTGCTCTTTCTAAAATGGGATTCGAAGATTTTCATGAAGGATTATCTGCTCAAATAATGCACATAGGTCCATATTCTGCTGAAGGACCAACCATCAAGAAACTACATAACTTCATTAGAGAAAAAGGTTACGAACTAAGAGGAAGGCATCATGAGATATATTTGGGTGGTCCTCGCAAATCAGCGCCAAAGAATGACGACTATTATAAGGCAACCAGTAGAGTTTATCAAGAGCTAAAAAATTTAAAGGAACGCTTATTACAAACTCCAAATCTAAAACTTTAGCATAAATTAACTTAAATAGGGAAGAATTCTATTAAGATATCATAAAAGGTTGGAGCCATGACGATAACAACTATAGAAACAAAAATGGAAAACCCACTATTTGGCACTGTTAGAGTAAAAAGGGGCTTTGCAAGGATGCAAAAGGGAGGGGTAATAATGGATGTTACTAATGTTGAGCAAGCTCAGATTGCTGA
>CALLJF010000031.1 GCA_938091495.1 uncultured Nitrososphaerales archaeon
AGGATAAAATTAGAGCCGAAGACCTATCTAGTTTCTTTTTAGAGTAAAAAGCGTTTTTGCACAGAAATTATAGATTTGAATATTTGTCATCAATAAGAAACTTTTCCACTGGTAAGAGCAATAGTTCGATAAGCATCATCAATAGATGCAGATATTACTGCTTCCCTTGCCTTCCAAGCCCTAGGTGCAAAGGCAAATATGAGCGAGTCACCTTCGACAAGGGGAAACTCTTTATTCAATTTTCCAGCCAACGGAGGAAATAAGGCGGAGAGGTCTTCGTAGACTTTGGGGAGGATAAGTCTGCCCTTCTCGTAAGAGATCATCATACATGCTGAAGCACCAGCTCTCACAGCCTTGTCCCTTAGCGCCAATATGTTGAAATTTTTTCTCTGTGATATATGTGCGACTGCACAGCAACTATCTAAAGCCAAGAACTCAAAATCGAAGTTCTTGATATTTTTGATCTTGAGTTTTTCCAATATTTTTGATAAAAGATCCGTGCCTGCCTCAGTTAGCAGTGCACCTTTTTTTGTAGCACGAACAATACCTATGTTTGTAAAATAAGATAAAGCCCCTCTTATGATGCCTTCTGGAAGCTCTAGCTCCTTTACCATTTTGTATCTCCCTACAGGCCCCTTCTCCTTTATCAGAAGAAATAACGTTACAATCTTGGGAAACTTGATTTTTCTTTCACGCATAAGACCGTCGATAAAATCATCAAGTTCAGAAGAATGAACTGGCATCTTTGGTCTTCAATAGTATAGAAACACAAAAAATTAAACATATCGCTATTATTTCCTGTGTTAGGATTTATTGGGAGCAATCAAGATATAGGATTGCCGATAAGGCAAAGAATCAAAGAGAAAACATAATCATGATACTAAGCTCTCATTTAGAAACATAAAATTTAATATATGGCGGTAACTCGATAAATTGGAGTGAATTTAAATGAGCCAAAGAGAAGATATTCTAAAAAGAATGGCTGATGGTGTTGTTGTAGGAGATGCAGAAGTTACTCAAAAGGCCGCAGAAGAATGGGCAGCATTGGTCAGAGCAGGTAAGGAGCATGCTTACATAGGTATAGTAGATGGTTTGGCAGCAGGCATGAAGGTAGTTGGCGACAAATATGAGAGCAAGGAATACTTTTTGCCAGAAGTTCTCTCATCAGCTGATGCCATGTACGCTGGTCTTAACGTTCTATTACCGCTTATACCAAAATCTGAAGCCAAAGCTAAAGGGACTGTAGTCTTAGGGGTAGTTGAGGGAGATGTCCACGATATAGGCAAGAACATAGTCAAGGCAATGCTCATGGCAGCAGGTTATGATGTTGTAGACTTAGGAAGAGACGTCCCATCAAAAGATTTTGTTCAATCAGCTGAAAAGGAGAAGGCACATGTGATAGCCATGTCAACCCTAATGACACCCACACTTCTATCCATGAAGGAAGTTGAAGACAAACTAAAGGAAATAGGTATGAAGGATAAGGTTAAGACTATCATCGGAGGTGGTACAGTGACCGAAGAGTGGAGAAAAGAGATAGGGTCAGATGCCTATGGAAAAGATGCGATGGAAGCCGTTGACAAAGTAAAGGTTCTGATAGACCAGATAATGGGTGCTGTCAGGGCCATGAAAAAAGAAGAGGAAGAGAGACAGAGTAAGTCATAAAGTTAACCATTCTATCAAGCTCCAAGGTATAGTCTATTGAAGTTCTGTTCAGCTATAGATAGCCTAGAGCATCATGGTTCCGTAGTTCGATCTTTTTAAGTTTTTACCCCAAACTTCTTAGTAGCTTCTACCATGGCCTTTATGTTTCTTGTTGGGGTCCTTGGAGCAAAACCACAACCTGGCTCGACCATATCCGCGCCAGCATTGATGGCCACCTTCACCTCAGCTTCCACATCCTCAGGTTTGCCGAATAGCAGTGTGCGCTTTGAATTTATGTTGCCCAATATCTTTACATTGCCTACAAGAGGTTTTATCTTAGCTATATTCACAGACTCTTCAACGCTTATTCCGTGATAACCACAATCTGCCATATCAGGAACTATGGCTTCAGCCTTCCCACATATGTGTAAAAGCTTTAATCCGTCAAGATTATTAGCTACTTCGATTAATGCAGGCATGGCAAAATTCCTGAACTGATCAGGGCTTATAAGATCAGGAGAAGCTGTTGGATCACCTATCTGAACTATATGGGAACCAGCCTTATACTGCGCTTTAGCATATTCTATGACGATACTGGTTGCAAAGTCCACAAAAGCCCTTACATAATCAGGCTTCTTTAATACCCATATTAAGAATTTAGCTTCTCCAGCTAGCATGGCAGCAAGGGTAAACGGACCGAGGGCAAGGCTCGAAATCGGTAGGAAATCGCCAACTTTCTCTTTTAATATCTCTATGGACTTTAATACAACTGGGATTCTTCCCAATTCAAGTAAGTTATCAGGCATTTTAAGTTCTTCAGGCGTATTGAAGACATGCTCGGCAACTGCAGGAACAGAGTCTACTTTTTCACCGAACTTTATCTTACACCCAAGAGCTTCAGGCTCTTCCACAAAGTCGAAAGGAACTCTAACGCATTCTAGTCCACTGAGTTCATAACTTGCTATGGCAAGCTTGGCCATCTTTTCAGGGTCCTTGTGAGCATCTGGCCAATAAATCCCTGTGGCTTCCTGCATCTCCACATTGACTGTTCCTCCACAGCCTGCGAGAGATGTAACTGGTATTCTGTCTACTTTCTCTCCTTTTAATACTTTAAACGCTCTCTCTTTAGGACTAATTTCACCCAATTCTATCCGCCTATCAAACGATATTCCATTTTTAGTAAATAAGTTTTTTGTAACAGATTATTATTCTAAAATAAAAAAAGATGAGGCATAGCGAAATACGCTATGCTTCTTCTTACCAGCCTTTACCTGTAGCGTACTCTCCGACTACTTCGCTGTATTTGATCCTAAGATCTTTCCAACCCATGCCCTTGAGGATGGCATCTGCAAGCTTTGGTGCGTGGTGGGCTTTAGCTCCGAAGAATCCAAGATCGAAGGTTTCTACCCACTCCTTCGATAGAGCTCCTCCACCACAACCGAATGGAATGTCGATGCCTGCTGCCTTGAGCTTCTCAGCTATCTTCGGGAAGTTGGACATGGTTGTAGTCATTAGAGCAGTTCCTGTGAGCCATATTGGCTTCTCTTTCTTAACAGAATCTACTACGGTCTCTATTGGTACATCTCTTCCTAAGTCTACCACATCATAACCTGCTGCTCTCAGGAACATTACAACTAGGTTCTTTCCAATGTCGTGAGGGTCTCCCTCAGCAACATGGCAGACTACCTTGCCCTTCTTTTCCGTTGTCTTGCCTAACGCTTTCTCACATTCAGATATGCCAGCCATCATGGCATCAGCAGACACCATGACGTTTGGTAGGAAGTATGTACCACTTGCATATAGTGCGCCTACTGCATCCATGCCTTTAGCCAATCCCTTCTCGATTATGTCTAGTGGCTTTGTCGTTTTCAATGCATCTTTAACCTTTGATATAACTGTGTCTGTATCTCCTTTTACTACAGCTAATGCAAGTGTCTTGAATGGTTCTGCTGTTGGTACAGCGCCCTTTACTTCTGGAGTATCTTCGACAGGTATAGCAGGACCTTCTAGCTCCACGTTGAAGCGCCTAAAGATGAAATCTGTATTTTTTATTGACGGAAGTACCATTTTCTTTTTCACCTCTTATAGCCCATAGTTCTCGGGCTTGAAGTTGGGCACCTTTCTCTTGTAGTCTGCTACGCATTTTTCAACCCATCTTGGTGTCTCTGTTGTCATAGCTTCGAGCTCAGCCATGGCTCTCTCAAGAGAGTCAAGCTCAAAGCGTGTCAAGACAACTTCTCTCTTCTCATGGGCTTCCTTCATTATCTTGCCAGCTTCTAAAGCAGCTGCCCTGGCCCTCAAGTATATGTCCTTACCATACTCGACCAGAGCGTTTCCAATCCTCCAAGCATTGTCATAGGATAGACAATAGCCTTGTGGGTCTCTGTACCTATCGGTAAGGGTGTACAAGTCTCTTAGAACTTTTGCTTGACCTGTCTGAATGGCAGTATTCATCAAGGCTGCCTCCATAGCTGTTGCTTGAAGCCAAACTGCAGGAGTAGTCCCTCCAAACTCGGAGTGATACTCCACAGACTCATTACTCCAGACATCGCATACTGCAGCTATAGTGTTGCCCATTACATCGCCATGGGCACATACAGCTTGCTTACCCTCTTGAGCACCAGGCCGACCTGATATAGCCTTCAGAATAGGTCCTTCATAGGCGCAGTCCTTGTGAGGACCTACAGCACCACACTCATATGCTACTAATGTTCTTCCAGCAGCTATCGCCCTTCCCATCATGGCTACTGTATGTGGGAAGTCGTGAGCAGTTAGACCGCCTGCTACGAACATTAGAGTGTTGGCACCGCTGCAGTTAGTCTCTCCACCTGGGTTTGTTGCATAATGGCCACATATCTCTACGTTCCTTGTCCAAACATATTCCATGTCTATACTGCCAAGGTATCCTATACCAAATAGGATGGCACGAATATCCTGTCTCATACATCCATAGTCGAGTACTTCCTTGCCACCCATGGTCTCCATACATATGTCACTTGCACCATTCTTGCAGCACTCCTCAACAGTCTCAGCTATGCGTGCATCATAATCTGAACCCAAAGATGCACGTAAACCTCCTGGTTTTTCTGCTACTCTTATATCACCAACAGTCTGCCTCAGAGCAGCCTTTATTCCATACTTGCTCACATATTCTTCAATTATACCAGCTTGGAGAGCTGTTATCTCCCCAGCCCATTTCGGATTGTTAGTCTGCTGGTATACATGCTCTTGCTCGATCATGAAGAAGGGTATACCTATAGCAGCTGCTCTATCACATGCATCTTTTGTTATCCTCTCGTGCTCTGCCTTTAATTTCTCTAGAGAATCTCCCATTCCAGGCCTTGGTGCAACCTTAACCTCGGGAACTACATATCCTGCACCGAATTGTATGTTCCAATTTTTACAAAATACTGGATAAATCGCGTGACCGAAAACCATGTCATCAGGATCTTTGTACGCCATTTTGGTGTATCTAAATTTGACCATTTTCGATCGTTACAATGTTATAAATAAATAATACTTAAGGCTTACGGGAACTTTTTCCTATATATTTTTAAAAAAAAGGGAAAAAAAGGTAAAACCTAAAAAAATATCTGATTAATGGTTGGTAGATTGAATTTCTTTTGTGAAAGAAGGAGTTATCATAGCCCTCCAACCTTGCCCGTCCCTGCAGTTTCTTTAAGCTTCGTGCTCATCACCTTGTGGTATCCACTCTCCCTAAGCTTCTTAACTATCCTATACACTGGGTCATAGTACATGCCAAGAATTTTAGACATTTCTGATATAGACATGCCTGACTGCATCGTTAATGCTATGAAGAACCATACCCTCAAAGGTACCCTAGACCCATGGAATATAGTTCCCGTCTTGTCATTGAATACATGACCACATTCCTTGCACAAATACTTCTTATAAATGCCATAGTTTCCATGCTTTATAACGTTCTTGGATGAGCAGGAGGAGCAAGTTAAACCGTTAGACCACCTTATCTCCCTCAAAGTAGTGAGGCAATCCTCCTCAGTGAGCGTGAAAGATTTAAGAGTCAACATCAAACGGAACAAGTTAGGATAAGTATTATGAGTTCATGTCAAGAAAAACTCATTTTATGCTAAACTAACATTAACCAGATCAAGGATAATAAATGATTTAGTGCATGTTCATCATGCTATAATTTGACTTTTAGCCTTTGGTTTCTCTAACGAATTCGTCAAAAACGGATTTTACTCTTTCAGTCGCTAATCCGCTCCCTTCAACTCCTTGCTCTGTTACCTTTATCTTGTCCATGACAATTATGGATCTTATATCCTCTCTTAACTTAACCAACCCTGGGAAGACTTTGTTTAGTCTATCAGCAAGAGCTTTCAGATCAAAGGGCTTCTCTACTAACCTTATCTCCTTTATGAAATCGCTGTTAAGGACCATTTTGTAGACTTTATCGCCAGCCCCCAATACATTATCCAGTATGATGTTAAGCTTCTCATCTATACCAACTAGATCCCCTTCGTATGTTCTGCCTTCAGACGTCTCTACAGAGACCTTTCTTCCTATCATTGCAACAAGCTCTTCACTGAACCTCTTGTAGGCTATGGATGACAGTTTGCTCCCCCTTTTTGTTATAATTTATGTAAATAAAAACTATATGTTATATTAAATAAGACTACTCAATCAAAAAGCATACTCACCTTGCTAAAATAGTCGGAACTATTGAAGAATCGACCCAATTCCTCAGCTTTTTCAAAAAGGCTGAGCCAGTCCACAAATCCTACTCTCTTTGGATACTCTCCCTTCATCACTTTGATAATTTCTTCAGCGACATCTTTCGCATCCCTACCAGTAGTATCGAACTCAGCCACTTTATCCTTACCAAATCTCTTCAAAGCTTCATAGGCACATACTCCTAATATCTCTGATGCAACGTTGTTCTTGATCTTCTCAACACTGTAATTCCTTGATTTAAACCTCCTCTCAAGCTCAAAGGGCGAACATCTCAATATAGCGACAAACCTTATTTCCTTTTTAGAAAAGATAGATGGCAACAGGTGTCCTGCTACAACTACCTTTTTCCCTTCTATGGCTTTTCTTGCATGTTTTCTTAATAAATTTAAGTCTGCGATGAATCCGTGCTCATCTTCACCTATTATAGCATTCTTCTCTATGGCGATTTGATTTAAGTCTAAAAAATCCCAATCTAGCAGTTTAGCTATTAGGCTACCAACAGTCTTCTTTCCTGTTCCAGGGTTGCCTGTTATGCCTATTACATCTTGAGAATCTCTCATCTATAAATCATTCAGGGTAATGGGCCTGAACTTTCGTTGGCGTGAACTCTATGACCAATGCTTGACCGCACTTATTGCATTTTGCTTGAAGGTAAACAGTATGAGGAGAGGAGCCTTTAGTGTTCAAGTCTTGGTTTAGGGTTATCTTTTCACTTTTGCAAACAGGGCAAGCCAACATGGCAGATCATAACCCATTTAATTTTGGAAGATGTAAACTTTTCGTTAAAGATATCATGAGATAAGTTTTCATTTGATCTCTTCCCCAAGCTCCTTAGCCAATTCTAAAAGAAGTTTTCTTTGCTTTTCTGTCAAGTTCGTTGGAGTTTTTACTGTCACTCTGACCAATTCATCCCCTCTACCAAAGCCTCTTATTTTTGGCATTCCTTTACCTTTTAGCCTGAATATAGTTCCACTCTGAGTGCCTGGAGGTATTCTGAGTTTAACTCTCTCATTTATGGATGGCACTTCTATCTCTGAGCCTAGTGCTGCTTGAGTGAAGCCTATCTGAGCATCATAGAATAAATCATCACCATCTCTTTTAAGGACCTTGTGAGGTTTGACAGTTATGATTACGTATAAATCTCCAGGCTTTGCTCCTTCAACACTTGCTTCACCCTCTCCCCTTAGCCTTAGACTATAGCCTGTATCAACACCTGCAGGAACATCTATTCTTATCTTTCTGTAGTGCTTGACTATTCCGTTACCATGGCATTCTTTGCATGGATTCTCTATTACTGTCTTTCTACCATTGCATTTATCACAAGTCGTTATCTGAACGAACCTTGTAAAGCCTGATGTGCGAGCATATTGTATTTGACCCGTGCCATGGCACTTAGGGCAAGTTTTAGGCTCTGTCCCCGGTCTTGCCCCTGTTCCTTTACATATATCACATTTTTCATTGCGAGGAACTTCTATCTCGGTCTTTACACCTTTAAATGCGTCTTCTAAACTTATTTCAAGATCGTATCTTAAATCGTATCCTCTCTCAGAAGTATGTTCACGCCTTCCAAAGAACATATCGAATATACTATCGAAGCCACCAAAACCAAAACCCAAATCTCTAAAAATCTCATCGAAATCAACGCCTCTGAATATGTCCTCCCTTGTGTACCTGCCGCCTATACCCTCATGACCGAACATATCATATTGCCTTCTCTTCTCCTCGTCTGACAGAACAGCGTAAGCCTCTGAAATCTCCTTGAACTTTTCTTCAGCATCAGGAGATTTATTCCTGTCTGGATGGTATTGTAAAGCTAGTTTACGATAGGCATTTTTTATCTCTTCTTGTGTAGCATTTCTTGGTACGCCTAAGACTTCATAGTAGTCCTTTTTATTGCTATACATAAGAAATCAACTTTAAGGCAAATCGAATTTACTTCTTATCATCAACTACTTCATAGTCAGCATCTATTACTTTATTCTTCTTTTCCTCCTTTTTTTGCTCAGTTCCTTGCCCTTGCTTTTGAGCTTGCTGGGCTGTTTGCTGATATACTGTAGCCCCTATCTCTTGCAGAACTTTTGATAGTTGTTCATTTTTCGCCTTTATCTTATCTACATCTTTTCCACTAAGAGCATCTTTCAATTCATTGATGGCTTTGTCTATCCTTTCGATTTGATCTTGACTAATCTTTTCTTTAAGCTCAGACTTTGTCTTATCTGCCGTATAAATCAAGTTATCAGCAAAGTTGCGAATCTCAGCCTCCTCCCTCTTCTTCCTATCTTGCTCAGCGAACTTTTCAGCCTCATCCACCATGCGCTTTATCTCATCCTGTGATAGTTTCTTTGATGCTGTTATGGTTATCTTCTGCTCCTTTCCTGTAGCCATGTCCTTTGCTGTGACATTCAATATCCCATTCACATCTATATCAAAGGTAACTTCTATTTGAGGAACCCCTCTTGGTGCTGGTGGAATCCCTGTCAAGTTGAACATTCCTAAAGATACGTTATCACTAGCCATAGGCCTTTCTCCTTGTAGGACGTGAATGGTAACTGTAGTCTGAAAATCTGCAGCAGTTGTGAAGATCTGGCTTCTCCTTGTGGGTATTGTAGTGTTACGCTCAATTATCTTTGTGAATATGCCCCCAAGAGTTTCTACGCCCAAAGATAAAGGTGTGACGTCGAGTAAGAGAATATCCTTAACCTCGCCAGCTATAATAGCACCTTGAATAGCTGCCCCTATTGCTACACACTCCATAGGGTCTACTCCTACTTCAGGGGGTTTACCAAGAACTTCTTCAATGAACTTTCTCACTAGAGGCATCCTTGTCTGCCCTCCTATCAGTATTACCTTATCGATATCCTTTGGAGTGAGCTTTGCATCTTCTAAAACTCTTAATATAGTATCCTCTGTCCTTTTCACTATAGGTAAAGATAATTCTTCCAACTTTGCTCTAGTTAGAGTGTAGTGAAGATGCTTCGGACCGTCTTTATCCATGGCAATGAAAGGTAAGTCTATGTCTGTTGTGAGAAGAGTTGAGAGCTCTATCTTAGCCTTCTCACTAGCCTCTTTTAATCTAGCCATGGCAGCCTTATCGTTTCTTAAATCTATGCCTGTTTGCCTTCTAAATTCTTCAACAAGATGATTGACTATAGCGTAATCGATATCAGCCCCTCCAGTCTGTGTATCCCCACTAGTGGCTATTACTTGGAAGACTCCTCCACCAAAGTCCATGACAGTTACGTCGTGAGTACCTCCACCAAAGCTGAAAACCATTATTTTCATTTCTTTTTCTAGCTTATCTAGACCATAGGCCAAACAAGCCGCAGTGGGCTCATTTATTATCCTCACAACATCTAGTCCAGCTATGGTGCCAGCGTCTTTCGTAGCTTGCCTCTGATTGTCGTTGAAATGAGCAGGAACAGTTATGACTGCTTTGCTGACAGTTCTTCCAAGGAAGGTTTCTGCGTCCTTTTTGATCTTTTGAAGTATAAAGGCTGAGATTTGCTGAGGAGTGAATTCTTTACCATATACCCGAACTTTATAGTCAGTCCCCATCTTCCTTTTTATTTCTAATATAGTACCTTCAGGGTTCATCAAAGCTTGTCTTTTGGCAGGCTCACCAACCAAAAGTTGACCATCCTTTGTGAACGCGACTACTGAAGGGAACATCTTTCCTGCTGCTGTAGGGCCTTCAGCGCTTGGTATGACTAAAGGCCTTCCTGCTTCCATTATGGCTGCTGCTGAATTCGTTGTTCCTAAATCAATCCCTATTATCTTTTCCTTAGATTCTTCTTTAGAACTAACCATGATTCTCACCCTTTTTACTTAAGCCTAAAGCGACCTTAACCATGCTTGGTCTTATTAACCTTCCATTTAAAAGATAACCCTTTCTTATCTCTTCTATTATTGTATTGGTAGAATAATCTTCTGTCTGAACATGAGCAACAGCTTCATGTAAATTTGGGTCAAAGTTCTTTCCAATGGACTCTATCTCCTCTAACCCTTCTTTCTTAAGAATTTCTTTCAACTCTTTTAAGATCATCTCAATCCCTTCTATAAGAGATTCTTTGCTGCCTGTCTCTTTGCTGGATTTGATAGCTCTCTCAAGATCATCTATAATGTTCAACAATTTTACTATCAATCTTTCATTGCCATACCTTACCAGATCGAGCATCTCTCTATTCACCCTCTTCTGAAAATTTTCAAAATCTGCTTGTAGATACCTTAATTTATTCAAATAATCTTCTGCTCTGTTGTGCTCCTCCTTTAGAGCTTTCCTTAATTCCTCTAACTCGTTCTCTAGCGATTTTTCAGCAGGCTTAGCTTCTTTTACCGCTTCACCTTCTGCCATAGATTCACCCATCATCTGTAGAGCCTCCCCATCAGATATATCAATGAGATGTTATCTAAAGTTAACATCATAAAAATGGAATATTAACTTTTCGTCCCTTAGCGCGGGGAAAAGCTATAGAAAGAGAGCATCGAATAAACGTTCCTGCTGGTCAAGAGGGCGATGTTAACTTAAGGCCCACTCACCTCGAGGCTCAGTATCTCTTTAAACTTGATGTGTCTTCTAGCATCGTGTAGATATGTGAAGAGATAGAGCAATCTATTCATATGCTCAAGCATGGATAGTAATCATAAAAGC
>CALLJF010000032.1 GCA_938091495.1 uncultured Nitrososphaerales archaeon
GGAATTCCTCTTGATACTCTGCCAAAAGATTTCTCATCGTGATAAGGTTCTTTCTCGTCTTTTCTATAGATAATTTAACAACGTCTGTTCTTACGTTTATTGTGCTCTTTGATATTACTCCTTTTACATTCTCAAAAAACCTGCTATGAGATCCTTTTGCTCTTTTGACAGCGGTTATTACGCTTTGAAGTTTTACTTCTCTTTGCGCCATCTCTTCAACTTTCGGCTTTATCATCCTTGCAATAGCGCTAAAATTACCATAATCTCTTCTAAGAGCATCTTGAAGGGCTACATCGTTCTCTATGATTTTATTGACGATCTTCGATACTGATTCTTCTCTTATTGCACTTTGATGAATAATGACTTTATCTTCCCTTCTTTTTAGGAGATGATCAATTTTGGTCATTTTGAACTAATAATGATCAAATTAGACCAAAAAATATAAAAGCTTTTTGGACAAAGGTTGTCTTATCTTTATGGGCTGGAATATTCATCAATACAATAGTTTAACTATGGAGGTTAATGAAACTGACTGATAAGATCGTATTGGCCTACTCTGGTGGACTGGATACTTCAGTATGTATAAAATGGCTCAAAGAGAAGTTCATGGCTGATATAATAACAGTAACAGTTGATGTTGGTCAAAAGGAAAATCTAGAAGAGATAGGCAAAAGAGCTCAGCAAATAGGAGCCATAAAGCATTATTTGATAGATTCAAAAGAAGAGTTTGTAAAAGATTATGTATTCCCATCGATAAAGGCAAATGCGTTATATGAATCAAAGTATCCATTGAGCACTTCTCTCTCAAGACCTCTTATAGCTTCTAAGCTAGTCGAAATAGCTGAAAAAGAGGGGGCTTTTGCAGTGGCTCATGGTTGTACTGGCAAAGGCAATGACCAAGTAAGGTTCGAGGTTACGATAAAGGCCTTGAATCCAAAGCTCAAAGTAATGGCGCCAGCTCGTGAATGGAACTTTAGCCGTGAACAAGAGATAAAGTATGCGAAAGAACATGGAATAAAGATCGAGCCAAAGAAATCAGTCTTCAGCATTGATCAGAACTTGTGGGGAAGGTCCATCGAGTGTGGTCCAATAGAAGACCCTGAGGTGGAGCCACCTTTAGAAGCCTTCGAGTGGACAAAGCCACTGAATGAGGCACCAGAAGAAGCAAGTTATGTTAGCATTGGCTTTGAGAAAGGAGTCCCAATTACTATAAACGGTGAGGAGAAGAAGCCAGTAGAACTTGTATCAAATCTTAATCAAATAGCTGGGATGAATGGAGTAGGGATAATAGACCATATAGAGGATAGATTAGTAGGGATAAAGTCTCATGAAGTTTACGAGTGCCCTGCTGCTCTATGCCTTATCGAAGCTCATAAGGATCTTGAGAAACTCGTACTGACTCGTCACGAATTGTTCTTTAAAGAAATCATAGATTCACAGTGGGCATGGCTTGTATACTCAGGCTTATGGCTAGACCCTTTGAAAAAGGACCTTGACGCCTTCATTAATTCGACTCAAGAAAGAGTCAGTGGAAATGTGAGGATAAAGCTCTACAAAGGCAACTATAGAGTTGTTGGAAGGTCTTCACCTTATTCATTGTATGATATGAATCTTGCAACCTATGGGATATCTTCAAAATTCGATCAGTCATTAGCCCAAGGATTCATAGAGCTTTGGGGATTACCGACTCGTGTAGCCTATTCGATGCTTTCTAAGATGAAAAAAGAGTGAATCGATCATGGATATACTAAGAGGAAAAAGATTATCAGATCTCTCTTCCGATGCTGCAGACTACACTTCATCGATAGGTAGTGATAAGTTTCTCATATCATCGGTGATAAAGATAAACAAGGCTCATATGCTCATGCTAATGAAAAAAGGGATAGTGGATTTAAAGGAAGGATGTGGTTGCCTTCAAGCCCTTGAAAAAATTCCTGAAGATATGCCTATGAGCCCAAAACTTGAGGATGTCCACATGAACATAGAGGCTTTAGTTGTAGAGAATGTAGGAGAGACTATAGGGGGGCAGTTAAACCTTGCCAAGAGCAGAAACGATCAAGTTGCAACAGCCATAAGGATGGTATTGAGAGAATTCATATTGAATATAGCATCCTCTCTAAATCATCTAAGAAAGGTTATTCTAAAAAGATGTGAGGAGCATCTGACAACGGTAATGCCAGGCTATACTCATTTACAGCATGCTCAACCAATAACTCTTGCCCATCATCTTCTTGCCTATCATGACGCGTTCATGAGGGATTGTGAAAGATTGATGGAATCGTATAAAAGAGTCAATCTGAGTCCTATGGGAGCCTGTGCTTTGGCAACTACGGGCTTCAAAATAGATAGAGAAATGGTATCTGAACTTTTGGGCTTTGATGGCTTAGTTGAAAATTCTATGGACGCTGTAAGTGCAAGAGATTTCTTAGTAGAAGTAATATCAGACCTTGCCATTTTGATGACGAATTTGAGCAGGTTTTCAGAAGAATTGGTCTTATGGAGTACTCAAGAATTCTCTATAGCAGAGATGCCAGACGAGTATTCATCCACAAGTAGCATAATGCCACAGAAGAAGAACCCAGTAGTGGCTGAATTGATTCGCGCCAAGACATCAAAGGTTTACGGCAATCTTTTGACTTCTTTATCGATTTTGAAGAGTTTGCCCTATAGCTACAATCTTGATCTGCAAGATTTAACTCCTAACATCTGGGATTCATGCCAAATAACTTTATCATCGATAAACGTGTTCAAAAACATGCTAGAAAAAGTTAAATTTAACGAGAAAAGGCTTCTTGAGCTTGTAAAAAGCGGGATGTCAATAGCAACAGAACTTACAGACACTCTTGTTAGAGAACAAAAGATACCTTTTAGAACTTCTCACAGGATAGTAGGGATGCTCGTGAAAAGAGCCTTAAGTGAAGGGAAGAGCTTAGATCAGGCTGTCAAAGAAGATTTAGCAGATATCATTAGAGAGAATACTGGAAAGAGCATGAGCATATCTGAGGAAGTTTTGGGAAAAGTCCTTGATCCAGTTGAAAATATAAAGATAAGAACAATAAAGGGTGGACCAAGCCCAAATGAAGTCCTGAGGATGACAAAAGAAAGATGGAAAGTTTTGAAAGATGATGATGAACTGATTCTAAAGAAGAAAGAGTCTCTGAAGCTTGCTGATGATAGATTAGTTAAAGAAATCTTGAGCCTAAAGGAGGTGACAAAGGCACGAAAGTAAAATGTTCAGAATGTGATGGAGACATAGATCTGCCCGATGATGTTACAAAAGGAGAGATAGTCACATGCCCTGATTGTGGGCTTGATTTCGAAGTATATGAGGTCAATCCTAATGGCATATCTTTGAAGAGGGCAGAATCCATCGGTGAGGACTGGGGAGAATAGATATTGAGGAGCATCGGACTTGTGTATGATAGGATACGCTTTGAAGAGAAGGCCATAATTGAGAAGGGTAAAGAAAAAGGATTGAACATAAAGCCATTAGACGCAAAGACTCTTTGCCTAAATGTAAAGAGCTCAAATAAAGAATCAAAAACCATCTTTGGAGATGTTGTTCTACAGAGATGCATAAGTTACTTTAGAGGCTTGCACGTTACTGCCTTTTTAGAGAGCAAGGGAATAGACGTAATAAACTCGTTAAGTGTAGCTCAAATATGTGGAAATAAGATTCTGACCACTTTGGCCTTGGTAGAGGCTGGCGTGCCAACCCCAAATACTCTCATAGCTTTCTCTCCTGAGGGCGTATATGAGGCTATTGGTAATGTTGGCTATCCTGCTGTTCTTAAACCGATAATAGGAAGTTGGGGAAGGTTGGTAGCTTTGCTCAAAGACAAGGATACAACAGATGCAATACTAGAGTCAAGAGAATTGCTTAACAATCCTATTTACAACATATACTACATTCAAGAGACGGTGAACCGTCCTCCTAGGGATATAAGAACCATAGTTGTTGGTGATAGAATAATAGCCTCGGTCTACAGATACGCATCTCAAGAAGATTGGAGGACTAATGTAGCAAGAGGGGGTAAGACTACTCCTTGCCCATTGACCAAGGAGCTTGAAGATATTGTACTGAAAGCAGCAGATGCTGTTGGAGGAGGAATTCTTGGAGTAGATGCCATGGAGAGCCCTAATGGAATTCTTGTTCACGAAGTCAACAACACAGTAGAGTTTAAAGGTGCCATGGCTGCTGGTGCCACTAATATACCTGACGAGATTTTGAATTATGCAATAGGTTTGGCGAGGAGATAAATTTGAGAGTTGGAATATTAGGCGCTTCTGGATATGTAGGGGGAGAATTGCTAAGAATCCTGCTCTTTCATCCTAATGTTGAAGTGACATGCGCAACTTCTAAACGCCATTCTGGAGACTATATACATCATGTCCATTCAAACCTGAGAGGCGCGACAGACCTTAAGTTCATAGAGCACAATCCAGAAGAGATAATTAACAGATGTGATTTAATCTTCTCTTCTCTGCCTCATGGTTTATCAGTAAAAACTATCCCAGATTACATAGAAAGAGGAATGAAGATCATCGATTTGAGCGCCGATTTTAGGCTTAAGAATCCAGAAGACTATAAGAAATGGTATGGTTATGAGCATCCTCATCCTGAGATTATTGAGAAATTTGTTTATGGAATACCAGAGCTTCATCGCGAAGAAATAAGAAAGTCATCGTTGATAGCTAATCCAGGTTGCATGGCTATAGCATCAATTCTTGTTTTAGCACCTCTTGCTAAGAGTGACGCTATTGATAAGAATAGAATAATTGTGGATACAAAGATAGGGTCATCAGGAGCGGGAGGAGCACCATCTCCATCAACTCATCACGCTATTCGCTTTGGTGTAATAAGGCCCTATAAGCCAGTTGGCCATAGACATACTGCAGAAATAGAGCAAGAGCTTAGTCAGATTGCAAAAGATAGTGTAAAGGTTGCCATGTCAGCCCATGCAGTAAACATGGTTAGAGGAATTTTGTCAACATGTCATGTATTCACTCTTAAGCCCCTTACAGTATCAGACTTATGGAAGATCTACAGAGGCTTTTACCAAAATGAACCTTTCATAAGATTTGTAAGGGATAAGAAAGGTCTATACAAGCTCCCAGACCCTAAAGTTGTAATAGGCTCAAATTACTGTGATATTGGCTTTGAAGTTGATGAGCACGTAAATAGAATAGTTGCCTTTTCTGCTATAGACAATTTGATGAAAGGAGCAGCAGGAAACGCTGTTCAAAATATGAATATAATGCTTAACATAGATGAGAAGACAGGTTTACAAAGTCCAGGGTTACACCCAGTGTAAGAAATGGTCACAGTAGTAAAGTGGAGCAGCAGCTGGCCTATATGATGGGCATGATAGAGTTACACCCAGTGTAAGAAATGGTCACAGTAGTAAAGATAGGAGGCAGTATCTTAGAAAAGGGGGTAAACCCTACAATTCTAGAGGATTTAAAGATTGTTTTCCTTCAGCATAAAATTTTGCTCGTTCATGGTGGCGGGGATATAGTTACAGAAATAGCTGAAAAGCTAGGGAAGCGACAGACCTTCATAGTATCCCCTGAAGGGATTAGAAGCAGATACACTGACTGGGAGACTGTTGTAATTTACACTATGGTCATGGTGGGCAAGATAAACAAGGAGATAGTTTCAGCGCTACATAAAGTTGGGATAAACGCCATAGGCCTCTCAGGAGTCGATGGTTCAATAATAAAGGCTGAGCGCAAGAAGAAATTGATAGTCATGGATGAGAGAGGTAGAAAAAGAGTTATAGAAGGAGGCTATACTGGCAAGATAAAATCTGTAAATGCTGACCTATTGAATCTTTTAATCAATAATGATTACATGCCCATAATAGCACCTATAGCCATTGGAGATGAGGGAGAGTTATTGAACGTAGATGGCGATAGAGCAGCAGCCTACGTTGCCGGAGGGATTAAAGCAGATAAGATCATATTCCTCACAGATGTTCCAGGAGTTTTGATGAATGATAAAACTATTGAGAAGATGAGTCTATCAGAGGCTAAAGAAATTTTGCCGAAGATTGGTTTTGGTATGGAGAAGAAAGTTTTAGCATCAATAGAGGCTTTGGAGATGGGTGTAAAAGAGAGCATAATTGCATCAGGCCTTGTTGAGAAGCCTGTAAAGTCAGCCATCGAGCATAAGAACGGTACTGTGATTACTCATGGATGAAAGAAAAATAAAAGAGATCGAAGACAGGCATTTTGCTCCTGTTTATGAAAGATTACCCATAGTGATAGTAAAGGGGCAAGGAGCCACTCTTTGGGATGTAAATGGCAAAGAGTACATAGACTGTATGGGGGGATACGGAGTCGCTATAGTAGGGCACTGTAACAAAAAGGTAATAGATGCCATAAATGAGCAGTCTAGGAGGCTTATAATATGCCATGGTTCTCTATATAATGATGTTAGAGCGAATCTATTAGAAAAGATGGCGAAGATTTCTCCCAAAGGTTTGGATGATGTTTATCTATCTAATAGTGGTGCTGAAGCAGTCGAATGTGCATTAAAGCTTGCTAGAAGATACTCTGGAAAACCAGAAGTAATTGCTATGACAAGAGGCTATCATGGTAAGACTTTAGGAGCATTATCAGCAACTTGGAGCCAAAAGTACCGTTCACCTTTCTTGCCATTACTTTCAGATGTGAAATTTACACCTTTTGGCGATGCAGAAAAGGTAAGAGAGGCTATAACAGAAAAGACTGGGGCGATAATAGTTGAGCCAATACAAGGTGAGAGCGGGATATACGTTGCCCCAGATGGCTTCTTAAAAGAGCTTAGAGAAATTTGTGATGAGAAGAATATAGTTTTGATCTTCGATGAAATTCAGACAGGGTTTGGCAGAACTGGAAAGATGTGGGCATGTGAGCACTGGAATGTAATGCCTGATGTAATGTGCTTGGCTAAAGGAATAGCAGGAGGTTTGCCATTAGGAGCTACTCTGGCTAAAAAGGAGATCATGTCATCCTTTAAGACAGGAGACCATACAAGTACTTTTGGTGGAAATCCTTTATCTTGCGCTGCTGCATGTGCAACTATAGACTACATAATTGGAGAGAACCTTGTTGAAAGAGCAAACAATCTTGGCTCAATTTTTAAAGAAAAATTAGAGAGTATCAAAAAGGATCACAGAATAGTTAGAGATGTGAGAGGTTTAGGTCTAATGCTAGGAATGGAGCTAAGGTTCGATATTAAAAACATATTGATGAATGGTATTGAGAAGGGTTTAATAATGCTCTATTCAGGCAAGAACATTCTTCGCTTCTTACCACCTTTGGTGATAAGCGAAGAGCAGATTCATAAAGCCACAGATATACTCGAATCATTAGTATCTGAAGATGAGAAGTCCAGAATAGAAGTTAGATCACAAGAGTAAATACTCTATATAGTAAGCCTTAACTATTTGACGGCACTTAGTTAGATTGATGACAACAAGAACTTTTACTGTAACCATAGAGTAAGACAAAGAAACTAGATATTATACAGTTCAGTATGTGGAATTACCAGCAGCCATAAGCCAAGGTAAAACAGAGGAAGAGGCTCTAGCGAACATAAAGGATGCCATTCAGTTGGTTCTTGATTATTTGGAGGAAAAAGCTGGGACAAAGAAGCCTGGAAAGAAGCTCGTTGAAGTTATTGTCTGATGCGAAAGCTCCCAGTTCTAAAAATGGATTGAAGTAGTTAAGCGTTAACCAAAAAGGGCTTTAAGCCGATAAGACAGACGGGAAGCCATGTCATCCTTGTAGGTCTAGGCGGAAAGTTCACAATAGTGCCAAGACATGATAAAATCGCTCCTACAACCTTGATGAAGATCCTTGCCTGTGCTGAAATTAGCAAGAAGAATTTCTTGAACTGTTGCGATAATTATTTATTTGCCTAAAAAGTTAGTTTTTAATGCCCCGCGGTAGCTCAGCCTGGTAGAGCTTCCGACCCTCATCAAGGGGGAGACGCTGTAGAGATTTGCTCTGGCAAAACTCACCAGCCTACTAGGCGCACAGAAACCGGAGTGCCGCAGGTTCAAATCCTGCCCGCGGGACCTTTATCTAAGACATCACTAACTTTCCATAAAATTCCACTTTTCTGTCTTGAATTACATGATTGAACTTTGTTATGTTCTTATCACGGGCCTCAGAAATATCCACATCAACTACCTTTGTTATTACTTCATCTTCTTTGCCGATGCCAAAATCTTCATAGACGGGCTTGTAATCTGACTTTTTCCTGTGTAGTTGAATCTCTCTCCACCTCTAAATTCTGTTCCTGTACGATTGGCAGTAATAATGAACACTTTGTTTTCTAAAGACCTTATTAGCTAGCCTTTTGGCATAAGCCTGGAAGTACTAAATTCGAGGGATGAGCCATTACATCAGCCCCTTCTAAGGCAAGAACCCTTGCAGACTCTGGAAAGAACCAGTCAAACCATATCATCACTCCCAGCTTAAAATGTCTTAGATCAAAGACTCTAAAGCCAGTATCCCCAACTGAGAACCAAAGTTTCTCTTTATAAAGATGAATTTTCCTATAAACTCCTATGAACTGACCATTAGATACTACAACAGGAAAATTGAATATTTTATCATCAAATCTCTTTGCTAATCCTGCCACTATAGTCTTATTAGCTTCCCTTGAATGCTCCATTAGCTTGAGGGTAGTGTATCCATTTGGGATTTCTTCAGTTAGATAATCAATTTCTTTTTTTGCTAATGAAAGCGCATCCTGTATTAAAAAGCTCAGGAAATACTATCAAATCTCCCTCCTATATTTCTTGATAGATCAATCGCTTCCTTAACGTTCTTCTCCTTGTTGCCGAAGGAAGGGTTTGTCTGCACGAAGCCTAGCTTTAATTTCATTTTAATGTAATCTTAGAATTCAATATTTATTTGCATTTTTATATATAATTATAAATTTATTCATTTCTTGCAAGGATAGATATCCTACTCGAATCAATTAACCTTTTTTGCTTTAGGGCTTCAAGAGTCATCCCAAATATTTCTTACCTATATTGATCTCAGAGAAGGTTTTACCATCCAGAATTGAATAGAGAATCTCTCTACTGGGTTGTTTGTAACGTTTCTTATAATTCTCTTAGCCTTTTCTGATGTTCTTTGCTTCACGAGCATCAAACTGGCTTCTATCTTCCCAAATTCTTCAAACTTTGCATCTATCCCCTTTAGAATTTCCTCTGAAATCTTAAGAGCCTTTTCTGGCTTACTTTGCTTCTCAAACGCTCTTCTTTAGCCTTTAAGTCTTTTACAGCACTAATCTTTGACGCTCTTTTCTTGTGACGGACCTTATCGATAGAAAATCTTATCACGTTCTTGGCCATACCAACCCTTAAGTAGAGTGATCTAGCCAGTTCATAATACTTCCTTTGTGGCGCTGCTAATTCACTCCCAGCCAAAAACATCGAAATAAAACCGTGCTGCTGCAATAGATCAAGGTGCTTTAGGACTGTTTGCTGACTAACTTTCAATTCTTTGGCTAGCTGTAAAACGTAACGGGGCTCTTCCGCGATCAATTTTAGTATTTTTTACAAGTCTCATTGCCCAGAATGTCTAAGAGCAGATCCTACATCTCTATATGACATATCTTCATTTTGATGAAAGATAAAATTTGATTTAAGTGTTTCTAACCTTAGGTTAATGACTTAACTATGCGCTATAGACTCTTCTTACCTTGCCAAGCTTGGCAGGTTCTAAGTTGAAGGTTATAGTCTTAATTTGAGTCATTTCATCTATGCTGTAACCAATTCCCTCTCTTCCTATACCAGACTCCTTTGATCCACCGAAGGGGAAGTAGCCAACACCATGCCTAGGAAGATCGTTGATGGTAACTTCTCCTGTCTCAAGCCTCTTCGCTACCTTCCACATCTTGTAAAAATCTTTTGTAAAGACACAAGAATCTAAGCCATACCTTGACTTCTTTCCTATCTCTATCGCTTCATCCTCGTTCTTTATCTTTATTATAGTGATCACTGGTCCGAAGGTCTCTTCCCATGCAATTCTGGCATTTAATGGTACGTCGTAAAGCACTGTTGGCTCAAAGTAACAATCTTTATGATTTCCACCCATGAGCAACTTGGCTCCCTTTGCTACTGCATCATCGACCAATCCTTTAATTCTTTGAGCAGCTCTAACGTTTATGACTGGTCCAACTTTTACAGAAGGATCTCTAGGATCTCCATGCTTCCAATTTTTTGCTTCTTTCATTACTTCTTTTACAAACTTATCAGCCAAGCTCTCAACCACTAAAACTGAACTTATGGCATCACATCTCTGCCCAGCGTTCTTTAGAGAGCCTTCAACACATTTTTTTGCTGCAAGTTCCAAATCTGCATCATCAAGCACTATAGCCATACCTTTTCCTCCAAGTTCTAAATGTAATTTCTTAAGACCCGCCGTCTTGGCGATCTGTTTTCCAACATCAGTACTACCAGTGAAGTTGATCATGGCAACTTTCTCGTTTGACACAAGATAGCCTCCTATAGCACCGCTCCCTGTGATTATGTTCAAAGATCCAGAAGGTATTCCAGCCTCTTCCAAAACTCTTGCAAAAAGTAGCAAAGATAATGGGTTCTCGCTCGACTGCTTTGAAACTACGGTGTTGCCTGCCAATAGAGCAGGGACTATCTTCGCCGATGCTATGAAAAGAGGATAGTTGAAGGGACTTATGGCAACCACAACTCCTACAGGTTCACGGATAACTAAGGCTATCTTGCCTGTTGTATCATCAGACCAGTCTCCTGGAATATATTCGCCAAATATTTTTCTAGCTTCTTCCATGGTCAACTTAAGCCTGTCAATGGTTGCTCTTACTTCGCCTTCAGCATCTCTCTTCGGTTTACCAGCTTCCAGCATTAGAGTTGTGATGAAATCATCCTTGTATTCTGAGAGAATCTGGCTGGCTCTTTCAAAGATCTCTATACGCTCTATTCCTGGTATATCTCTTATCTTCCGCCTACTCTCATAAGCAACGTCTGTTGCTCTATCAACATCTTCTTTACTAGCGTTGGATATTCTTGCTATTATGCTACCATCTATTGGCGTATCTACATCTATGACCTCTTTCGAATTAGAATTGACCCATTCGCCGTTTATGAACATCTTGAAGAAGGGTATTCCATCAGGTCCTAAGGTGTAGATAGGCTCAAAGAATTTGTTGAGTTTAAGCATGAGTTTCTCACGCATGAACAATCACCCATAATATGGTGAATCGAATATAAAAATTGTATCAACATGACTGAACGATATACAAATAAATACACAGTTTTTGAAGAATTAATCTGTTGACAGTGTCATATAGCCTCACATTCGATTATGATCCTGTAGAGAACCCTGACTGGGGCTTTGCAAGAACGAACCGCTTTATCTTACGCAATAGCATAGCAGAGTTCGGTCTCTCAGTATATTCAGTGCCTATAGATATCTCCTTTCAATCTAAACAGTTGCGTCTAACAGCACCCAACAGAGATTACCCATATGAAGGCCTACTGGCTTTGACGAAGGGGGAGAATTGGAAGTTTCTTGATTGTTTTGCATTTAGTATTATTAAAGATGGAAATGCACTGAAGCTTCATCCAAAAAAGATATCTGCATCTACATGGTTTCTTGATTATGTATACAAGATAGAGGATGAAGATGGAAATCAAGGTTCGTTAAAGACTTTATACTGGCTTAGCGAAGGTGAGCATGCATGCCTTAATCTAGAATTTGGGATAGAATCTTCTAAAAGAGATTTTGAGTTGATAGTAGCGCCTTTCATTGACATTCGCCACATCTGCTCTGATAGCGATCCGAAAAGACATGTTATAAAAATCATGGAGAATGAAAATAGTTATCCGACGATAAAGGCTGAGAAGAATGATCGCTTATTCACCATATTCACTCCCAATAAGAACGTTCGAATAGAAGGTGGAACAGCTTACCTTAATTGGTTTTATAAATTAGGGGATGGTTTTAGGACTCAAACTCCTGAAGGTATAGTTTTTCGTGGCCAGAGTAAGGAGCTTCTTCTTCCAGCGCTATTTCATGCCAAATTTGCTGAAGAAAGAATGAGAGTTAGATTTCACGCCATACCTATGATGAAAGAAGATCCTCTAAAGATAGATTCTATGCAAGAATTTAAGGATAAGCTAGAGCTTGAATCTAAAAAGCTATCATTCTTAAAGAGTTTAATCAAAGGAGGTAAGGATCTCCAAGTCTACAACTCAATCCTTGCAAGAATAGACGCTCTTACAAGGTTTGGAATGAAGATTGTTCTTCAAAAAAGGAGAGAATTGAAAGTAATGGAGGCTGGAGGGTGGTGGTTCAGGTCTCCTTGGATGCGTGACATTTTCACTAATCTGCATCAAAATCTGGAATTTTTAAAAATCTTGGACAAAAGGCTGGAGATAGTGAGAGACTGCATTCTGTTGGGGATAGAGTTTTTTGATGATAGTAGTGGAAGGGTTCACAACTATTTACCCATGTTAGCTTCTGATTATGAATTCAAGATCGGCCGTTTATTGCCTTTAGAGAAGTACTACTTTGCTTCAGATCCTACATTGCTATTCTTCATAATGTCTTGGGAATACATAAGATCGACAAGAGAAAAGGATTTGCTTAACACAATACTAAGGATAATGGTAAAAACCTATCAAACATACAAAAAGGCTTCTCTAGACGCTGTTAACGGGCCTCCTGTCATTTCAGATTTAGGATTACTAGCCTGCGTGCCGTGGCATTCTTGGATAGACTCGAAAAGAGCGATAGTGCATAGAGGCTTAAGGTTCGACGAATTACCAAACAGGATACCGAAAGAGTGGCAGATAGAGGAAATTGAGAATTCCAAGGACCCAGAGGAAGTTAAAAGAATCTTCAACACGCCAAGGTTCTATCTGCCTGAAATAAACGCTCTTTGGATAAAGGCATTAGAAGCACTAGTTAAAATGGCCAATATGGAAAAGAGCATAGTAAATCAAGATTTTCTCAAGTCTGTCATGAATACTCTATCAAAGGCAAAAGAAAATTACTTGCGAATATTTTGGAATAGTAAGAGAGGGTATTTCTACGATGTCTTGTCCCATGATTTATCAAAAAAGGATGAGACCTTAGGATCGCCTTGCATAGTCGCAGCATCCATTCTTAACGATCTTTTGCCTAAAGAGAAGCTTAAAACTATGTGGGAAGTAGCGCAGAAGAGGTTATTAGTGTATAGAAGGATAAAATGGCTCAAAAAATATTATGATGAATTACACCCTTTTGGGATAATAGTAAAAGATAATGAGGAAAGAATATATTTTGATGATGAACAGTATCACGGTGCAGTTATATGGCCTAGAGATACACCATACATAATCAAACTCTTAGAAAGAATTGGAAGGTACGATATGATAAAGGGCTTTTTGATAAGCAATTTAGACCATCAAATGAGCGAAGGTACAATATTTTATAACAATGAGCTCTTTAGCCTTCCTCTTGGAAAGAATCCTTATCCTGTTAATGGATTAAAAGAGAATCCTGTTCCAGTGAAGAATCCTGTTCAATTATGGTCACAATGGGTCGATCCTTATCTGAAGTATGAAATTTGAGAAAGATTATCACCTTAAATATAATGATCAATTAAACGCTTTTAATATAGTGGTTATAAACAGCTTTGTTCGATAGATATTCAAGGTTTTGAGTATGAGGATAGGCTTCTTCGTCTGGGAGTACCCTCCAGTTCTGGTAGGAGGGCTTGGCACCTATGCTACATATATCACTCGAAAATTCGTAAAGATGGGTCATGATGTTATGGTCTTTACCCTTAACCCAGGAAATCTTCCCACAAGAGAAGTCATAGATGGTGTCGAAGTGCATAGACCACTAATCACTGATGCTGCCAACATATTTCCCTTATTTGTTTCAGATGACCTCAGGAGATGGGGAACTAACATTAAGTTCTTTAACGATGTATTCATATATAATGTTCTATCGGCAACAAAGTTCACCAATGAGTTAGTAAGAAAAGAGAATGGTCGTTACGATCTGATATCCATACATGATTGGCTCAGCAGCATCTCTGGCCTCATCATCAAGAACGAATTGAAGATACCCATGGTCTTCCACGCTCACTCAACAGAGTGGGGTAGAAGCGGTAACAATGGGTCTGAAGTAGTAAATCATTTAGAAGCTATGACAGCCCGAATGTCAGATAGGATAATTACAGTAAGTAACATGATGAAAGATGATCTAATACGTCATGGTTGGGAAGGAAATAAAACCAACGTGGTCTGGAACGGTGTAGACCCTAAGATTTATGATCCAAAAAAGGTTAATGATGAAGAAGTTTCAGAGGTAAGAGAAATGTATAAAATCAAAGAAGATGAGCAGATGATCCTCTATGTGGGAAGATTAACATGGATAAAAGGGGTAAGAAATCTGGTAGAAACCATGCCCTTGGTCCTTAAAGATTTTCCCAAGACGAAACTTGTGATACTAGGCAGAGGTGAAGATCAGCAGAACCTCGTCGAGTTGGCGGGTCGATTAAAAATAAGGGATAATATTATCTTCAGGTTTGAATTTGTGCCTGAAAGGGAGCGAATTCTGCATTATGCAGCCTCAGACCTTTGTGTATTCCCATCTCTCTATGAGCCTTTCGGGATTGTAAGCTTAGAAGCCATGGCGATGGAGAAGCCTGTAGTTGTAGGAGCAAGAGGTTTGGTAGGTTTCATTGAGCAAATTATTCCTTCAGGTCCTGAGCAAAATGGTATTCATGTAAATGGCTACGATGCTACCGATATAGCATGGGGCATAAAAGAGGTCCTAAAAGACAAAGATTTAGCTAAGCAATTGGGCAAGAATGGAAGACAGAGAGTCCTAAAAGATTTCACTTGGGATAAAGTAGCTGAGCAGACTTTGAAGATATACCAGAGCCTATTATAGCAATCATGAATTAAACTTTCTATTCATTACCCATTAGATGTGGGATAGATTCCTTTACAGATTTAGCACTTTTCGAGAAAAGCTCCTTCTCAACCTCGTCAAGTTCTAATTCCATGACTCTCTCAACACCATTCTTTCCTATGATCGCTGGTACTCCTACGCAAACATCGTATAATCCATATTCACCCTTCAAATAGAAGGAAACAAGATGGACCTTTTTCCTATCTCTGATCATAGATTCAATGATCGATGATGTTGAAGCTGCCACACCAAAGGTTGTAGCACCTTTAAGAGATATTACATCGGCTCCTGCCTTCTTTGTCTTCTCAATTAGATTGGCCATCTGACATTCATTAAATATTTTTTCGATAGGTATTCCATTAACCTTTGATTGGCTTCTCAAAATAACCATGGAGTCTCCATGCTCTCCTATAACAAAGGCATTAATTGAAGAATTGGAAACCTCTAGAACTGATGATAGATGATACTTGAGCCTAGCAGCATCTAACTCGCTACCGACTCCAAATACAACGTTACGATCAAAGCCCGTTGTCTTAAGAGTGAGATAAGTCATTAGATCCAATGGATTTGTCACTATGATTACTTTTGATCTTGGTGCATACTGTAAGATTTTCTCTGATATCTGTTTTATGATCGCCTTATTCTTTTTAAGAAGGTCTAGTCTACTCATATCGGCAGTTCTTGGAAAACCTGCTGCCACTACTACTATATCAGAACCTTCTAAATCCTTATAATCGTTAGAGCCTTTGATCTTAACATCTATGTTGAGTTCAGAAGCCATATGACTGAGATCTAGAGCATTTCCTTGGGGTAATCCTTGAATTATATCTATCAGTGTTAAGTCATCCAATCCTTTAAGAGTTATATGCTCAGCTATCGTGCTTCCAACCTTGCCAAGACCTACTATACTTATCAAACTTCCACCTAAGTTATGCCTTTACATGGGCTAATATTTGAATGATGCTAGATGTTTTTGCAATTTAATCAGTATCTTCCCAATGCTAAACTAATCCGATTTCTAACTTTAAATAAACATAAAAGACCATCTTTTCTATATCGTGTAAATCAGGTTGATAAATTTGTCATCAGAAATAAAGATCATAGGAATAAAAGGAATCCCTGAAGTTAAACTTGGCGATGATCTGGCTAACTTAATCATTGATTCAATTCAAAAACAAGGCATCAAGATCATGAATAAAGATGTAATAGTTATAACTCATAAGATAGTCTCTAAGGCTGAAGGAAGGCTTGTTGACTTAAAAAGGATAAAACCATCAGATTTCGCTTTAAAGATAAGTAAGCGTAGAAAAAAGGATCCTAGAATGGTAGAAGTCGTTCTTCGTGAGGCAAAAAGAATAGTCAGGATGGAGAGAGGAGTGATAATAGCCGAAACTAGGCACGGATTCATCTGCGCCAATGCTGGTGTTGATAAATCTAATGTAAAAGGCGAAGACATGGTCTCTTTATTACCCATTAATCCTGATAAGTCTGCTAAACTTATTAGAGATGGTATAAAGAGAAGATTAAATGCCGATGTGGCTGTGATAATATCAGATACCTTTGGCAGACCTTGGAGAGAAGGGCAGACAAACATTGCTATAGGAGTCGCTGGGTTAGAGCCAATTTTGGATTACAGAGGAAAAAGGGATAGTTATGGCTATACTCTTAAAGTGACTGCCATAGCTATAGCTGATGAACTAGCATCGGCAGCAGAGCTTGTTATGGGAAAAGTAGGAATGGTGCCTGTAGCGATAATAAGAGGCTATCAATACACTGAAGGAGAAGGCTCTGTCAAGTCTCTTATAAGACCTCGTTCAAGAGACCTCTTCAGCTAATTTCTATTTCTTCAGAAGGGGTTTATGAGTTCCTTTCAAGTACTCTTTGACTCTGTTTATTAGACCAATTTTCATCATATAGTCATAAGTTTCTGTTTTTTCCCCAAGCTTTGAGAGTGTAATCAAATCCTTTGGAGTGTCTATATCCAACGCCACTCTTAACGATCTGTAGACAATGTATTGAATTCTATTGGCAATGGCTTCGTTAATATGAGTTTTAAAGCTGTTTGCTCCAAATCTAGGCTTTATCGCATTGGGAGGGGTCAAAAGAAGAGCGTTGGTCCCTTTTTCATTCATAGATGGTGTTATGACTACAGATTTAGGAAGAAATCTTTGCTTTATCATATCATCTATATCGCTACTCTTTACAAGGGGTATGTCCATTGGTAAAACGAGCAACGATCTGACTCCTTCATCTAAGCAAAATTTTGCCATTTTCTCAACAGCCGAATTCAGTCCTCTTGATTCTCCCTCATCAAAGGCTATTGCTCTCATCTGTCTTGCCAATTCTAGTATGGTTTCGTCAAAGCTTATGATTGCTACTTTCTCTACATATTTTGAATTGCTTATTGCCTTCAGAACATCTTTTAGCATGGAAATGCAGAACAGACTCTTCTCTTCAGGCCTTAATACCACTTCAAGCCTTCTCTTTGCGTCTTTTAAGCCTTTTACAGGAACTGCTATGAGAGTCATTTTATACTCCTATAGCCTTTAAAGCGACCTTAGCTAATTCCATCTTTTCTTTTAAGCCTTTCATTATGGTGTCTGTAATGATAACTTTTATTCCCAAAGCCTCTATCTTCTCTTTAAGGTTTGCATCCAAGTTATCTATTATGAAAGCATCCAAAAAGTCTCTATACAACTTTGCCACGCCATAAGCAGAAACTTCTTCCTTTTCAATTTGAAGTTGCATTGCTAAACTACTCATCAATTTGTCTGCAGGACCCTTGACTGGAGCGCCAGCTATTAAGGGGCTTATACCTACTATCTTTGCTTTTGTTTCTCTTAAGCTATCTCTAATTCCTGGAACAGAAAGAATCGTGCCTATGCTGACTATTGGATTGCTTGGACAAATCGTTATTCCTTTAGCCTTCATGATGGAATCAATGACTCCAGGAGCAGGCTTTGCTTTTTCTATGCCTTTAAAAATCACCTTTAAAACTTCATCCTGGGTCTTTCTTTTTATCAGATACTCTTGGAAGTGTATATCACCTTTATCTGTTACCATGATAGTCTCAACTTTATCATTGGTCATAGGTATGATCCTAGCCTTTACGCCCAAAGCTATGCGCTCTTTGTCTATCACTTCTGATAGTCTGAACCCTTTTTTCAAGAGATGAGTTCGATGAATATGAGTAGCAAGATCTCTATCGCCGAGCATGAACCATGTATCATAACCGTATCTTTGAAGGGCTTCTAAGCAATGGAAAGTGTCCCCCTTTATTCCCCAGCCTTTTTCATCATCGACTATTCCTGCTAATGTGTAAATTACTATATCGACATCAGGAGATATCTGCAAGCCATAAAGTTCTATATCGTCTCCAGTATTGACTATGACGGATATTTCTTCATCTTTGACCACTCTGATAAGCCCTTCAAGGAATCTTGCAGCCCCTACCCCTCCTGCTAAGGCTGTTACCAATTTTAGCGCCATTTGTTATAGCTGATTAAACTCTTTAAGGGTTTTCTTGATGGCATTTTTGGTTGTTCTAAAGGATAGCCAATCTCTATTAGAGCTTGAGGATCAAATTCACTAGGAATCTTCAAAACTTCTCTTACTGCTTCCATGCAGAATAAAGGTGCACACCTCCAACAAGCTCCTAATCCTTTTGCATGAATCGCTAACAATAGGTTCTCTATGGCTGCTGAAACTGATTGAACAGCCATCAAGTATTCAGCTTTCTTTCTCCTGTTATCAGGATACTTATCCATATCCTCCATCGTAAGACATGGTATGATTAGTATTGAAGAATTTATGGTTCTCTTTTTTGATGCTTCAATTAGCTTTTCAATTTCAATTCTCGATAAACCATTCTTTGATAAATCCTCTTGCCAAGCCTGAGCCATAGCATCAGCAAGTTTGATCTTGACCTTCTCATCGTCTATTATTATAAAGCGCCAAGGCTGAGCGTTATGGGCTGATGGAGCACTTACTGCTACATCAAGAATCTCTTCTATAGCATTTCTTGGGATAGAGACTGGCTTTAGTTTCTTTACGCTCCTTCTTGACTTAATGAATTTTAATAGATCATTAGACTCGATCATAACTTTTATAACCATTATTTTATTTGGCACAAGAATATAAAATATAAAGGGAACCCTATTATCATTGAGCAGTAAGACTCTGATGGTAATGAAAAAGATCGATGAACTGGGTGATTGGAGAAGGACTCATTACTCTGTAGAGATTACTCCAAGATTAGAGAATAAAAGGGTCACGGTCTTTGGCTGGTTGGCAAGTATGCGTGAGCAAGGCGGCATAGTCTTTCTAATCCTTAACGATAAGGATGGCATGGTTCAAGTCACTATTCATAAGGATAGAGCCCCCAACTCGATTTTGGAGAAGTTAAAGAATCTTAATGAGCACTCTAGCATAGGTGTTAGAGGAATAGTCAAGAGCATTAAAAAAGCTCCTCGTGGGGCTGAGATAATTCCTGAAGAAATTAGAATTCTAAGCACAACCCAAAGACAGCCTCCCTTTAGCTTATTCGGAGGGAAGATGCCAAGTATTGATAAACGCCTAGACATTCGTGTCATAGATCTGAGAAGACCAAAAGCCCAGTCTATATTCAAGATAAGGCACACAGTTTTGAAAGCGATAAGGGATTTTCTCATAAGTAAGGGTTACGTAGAAGTAAGCACTCCTAAGATAATTGCTACAGCCACTGAAGGAGGAGCAGCATTATTTCCCTTGTTATACTACGATAAAGAGGCTTTTCTTGCTCAAAGTCCTCAGCTTTACAAGGAACAATTAGTGATACCTTTTGAAAAGGTATTCGAAATAGGACCGATTTTTAGGGCTGAGGAATCTCGCACACTAAGGCATTTAAGTGAAGTTATTTCGATAGATGTTGAGGAAGCCTTTGTCTCTTATGAAGATACCATGAAGCTTATTGAGCAGATGATTCATCATGTTACAAAAACGATAAATGACAAATGTAGTGAAGAAATGGAGTTGTTAAAGCATAAATTGATAATCCCTAAAGCTCCTTTCAAGAGATTAACTTACGATTATATCATCAAAATGTTAGAGAAAGAAGATGTAATAGTGAATTGGGGAGAAGATTTATCGACGCAAGCCCTCAAGATTTTAGGGGAGATGTTGCCTGAGTTCTACTTCATAACAGACTGGCCCACAGCTATAAAGCCCTTCTACATAAAGCCAAAAGACGGTAATCAAGATATTTGTGAATCCTTCGATTTTATGCATGGCTCTATCGAATTGGCATCAGGAGGATCAAGGGTAAGCTCTAAGAGATTGTTGATGAAGAGGTTAAAGGAGCAAGGTTTGAAGCCAAAGCTCTTCGAATATCATCTGAGAATCTTTGATTATGGAATGCCTCCTCATGCAGGATTTGGACTAGGATTAGAGAGGTTGATGATGGTATTGACAGGGCAGGAGAACATTAGGGAGGTTACAATGTTCCCAAGAGATCAGTTCAGGTTAGCACCTTAATTTTTTAGTAAAGATTTCTTATTTTAATTCTTTAGGGACTATTGATCGCCTTTTCATAAACTTTCAAGAGCTTATCTACGCATTTTTCTACTGAATAATCAAGGGCAGTTTTGCGGGCGTTTTCTCCCATCCTAGATTTCTCATTTATCGTCTTTATTATCTTCTCAGCACAGTCATCAGGATCGTCAGCATCGAACAAATAACCATTGTAGCCGTTTTTCACTATTTCTTTTATGGCTAAATAATCTGCACCAACGACTGGCTTACCACAAGCCATAGCTTCAAGGGCTGTTAGACCTTGAGTCTCAAACTTAGAGGGAAAGACAAAAACGTCTGAGGCTGCGTAATAGTATGCTAATCTTCCTTCTCCAATATAGCCTTGAAGTATAAAGCTATCTTTTAGATTATTCTCGATTATCAGATTCTTGTAATACTCTCTAGCAGGTCCCAAACCAGCCACTAAAAATTTACAATTAGGCAAATTATTGAGCACTTTAGGAGCTGCTTTTATGAGAACATCGAGGTTCTTCTCTTTAACAAGCCTACCAACGTAGAGCACTAAATATTCATCTTTAATGCTAAGCAATTTTCTTATAGGCTCGCCATTTATGCTAGGATTGAACCTATTCACATCGATACCAGTTGGAATTGTGTATATTTCCTTCTCTAATCCGTGCTCAATCAAGATATTCTTGATCACGTTGCTAGGAACGATGACAACGTTAGAACGTTTCAGATAAAATTTCACATAACTCCAAGCCATTCTTTTGACTAAATTTTTCGCCTTATTACTCCTAGCTACATAATGAACCGCCTCTGGAATTAAAGTATGGAAGGTTGTGAAAAGAGGCAAATTCAAAGAGCGCGCCGCCCAAACAGCAGCCCAGCCTGTAGTAGCTATACCGTGAGAATGAACAAGTTGAATACCAAGTTTCTTTACTTTTCTTTTAGAGAAAAAGGGAAATAATGCTATCTTGTAGTCAGGGTAAGGCTTGAAGGGAATCGATGTATAGTAAAATACATGGTCATCCAAATTTCTTTCTTTTGCTTGTCTTGGACCTGAACAGAAGACGAATACTTCATGACCTCTTTCTTCAAGAGCCTTACGTAGTGTAAGAATGGATGTTACGACACCATCTCTGTTTGGCAAGTAGGTGTCTGAGAAGAATGCAATCTTCATCAAAAAATCTAAAGCAAGGAGACTTAATAAGACTATGGCTAAATCTTGATTATACCTTCAAAAACGAACTGGTAAAGCCACCACCTATAAGAATGCTCTCTTGCCGTATTTGCCCTCTAATAGCCCTGAAAAGCTTTTAAATCGTATAGGGTAGAGTTTAGCTTATGCCAATTATCCATGTTTATGTTTGGAAGGGATTTTCAAACGAGGCTAAGAAGAAGGCAATAGCAGGCATAACCAAGCTTTTCGCCGAAATAGGTGTGCCTGCAGAAGCGGTTGAAGTTATTATACATGAGGTTTCGAAAGAAGACTGGGGAGTAGGCGGAGAACAAGCTAGTGAGAAGCTTAAACATATTAAGCCGCCATAAGAACAATTCTGCGCTTATTGTTGCTGTGTCTTCCCTTCTAGTAGTGATATGAGATACATGATAGTGGACGGCCGTGTAACGGTCCCAGGTTTTCCTGAAAGGAGTGGGCTAAAGGAACCTACTCGTAAGGGCTACAAGGTATACTCTGAGGGAGTCACTCTCATGTGTAAAGAGAAGTTCGATAACCTTTGGGAGTCTCCCTCATCATCGGACTATGATTCGTATCTCAAAGAGACGATAAAGGAGGCAGTTGCTCATACTCCAGGAGTCTCGAATGAGACTCTTTCTTCTCTCTTAAGTCTACCTGTAGAGGAGATCGAAAGGATCAGGTCCTCTTAAATATTCTAGCGAAAAAACTTCAAGAATGGTATAAATTAGAGTTCAATCAACCTAAAATAAGAATAAATTCGTGATTTGGTGACAATCTTGGTAGAAAGGAAGAAAACAATTTCAAAGGAACAGATAGAGAGTATTGCCTGGTTGGCAAGAATTGAAATTTCGAAAAAAGAGTTAGAACTCTTTTCTAAGCAATTGAATGATATCTTAGCTTACTTCTCAAAAATAGATGAAGTAAATACCAAAAGCATTCCTCCCTCTTACCATGTTCTAGATTTGGTCAATGTGTTAAGGAAAGATGAAGTAAAACCTTCATTGTCTAAAGATATCTTTCAAATCGTACCTCAAACTAAAGGAAAGTTTGTGAAAGCGCCGAGGATGGCATGAGTTCATGCCCAGTTATATAGAACTGCCAGCGTATGAGATCGTCAAGAGAATAAAAGACCAAGAGTTGATGGCAGAGGATTACATAGCATCTTTATACGAGAGAATCAAAAAAGTTGAGAAAGATATCCATGCTTACATAACTCTTACAGAAGATTTGGCTCTTAAGAAGGCTCGAGAGATAGACAAAAAGGTAAAGCAAAGAGAGAAGACAGGAAGGCTTTGCGGGGTTGGAATAGCGATAAAGGATAACATCTGCACGAGAGGGATTAGAACTACGTGCGCATCACATATGCTAGAGGATTTTGTTCCTCCTTACGATGCCACAGTAATCAGTAGAATAAAGGATGAAGATGGAGTAATAATGGGCAAAGCGAACATGGATGAGTTTGCTATGGGGTCATCCACAGAGTTTAGCTACTTCGGTCCTACTCATAATCCTTGGGATTTAGGAAGAGTGCCAGGAGGCTCTTCTGGAGGAAGTGCAGCAGCAGTAGCATCCGGCATGGCTACTTTGGCCTTAGGCTCTGATACCGGCGGCTCTATAAGATGTCCAGCAAGCTTTTGCTCGGTGGTAGGTCTTAAGCCAACTTATGGCTTGGTGAGCAGGTTTGGTCTGATAGCTTATGCCAATAGCTTGGAGCAGATAGGCCCTATTACTAAAGATGTTAGAGATTGTGCCTTACTTTTAAGCTGCATAGCAAGCCATGATCCATTAGATAACACATCAGTAGATAGGCCTCAGGAGGATTATACTAAGTATCTTATAGACGATGTCGATGGCATGAAGTTAGGTGTTGTAAAGGAGTTTTTTGGCGAAGGGACTCAAGATTCCGTGGAAAAAGGAGTTTTGGAAGCTATAACAAAGTTAGAGGAACTTGGATCTGATCATCAAGAAATTTCTCTTAAGAGTCTTCAATACGCTCTCCCATCATACTACATAATAGCTATGTCTGAAGCGAGTTCAAATCTTGCAAGATACGATGGTCTCAGGTACGGTTATAGAATTCCAAACAAATCCTATGACTGGAGTACTGTTTATTCAAAAAACAGGCGCTTTGGTTTCGGCTTTGAAGTCAAAAGGCGCATAATACTTGGAACATTTGCTCTATCAACGGGATACTATGATGAATACTATTTGAAGGCGCAGAAGATAAGGACTTTGATAAAAAGAGATTTTGATATGGCATTCAAAAAATTTGATGTTTTAATAGGACCTACTATGCCCATACTTCCCTTCAAAATAGGAGAGAAAGTTCAAGACCCCTTAAAAATGTATATGTGTGACGTAGATTCGGTCCCAGCCAATCTTGCAGGAATACCTAGCATATCCATACCATGTGGCTTCTCTAAAGGTCTTCCTATAGGTTTCCAGATTATGGCTCCCCCTTTCAGGGAGGATTTATTGCTAAGAGTTGCCTTCTCTTTTCAAAAGAACTTTCCAGTATCAGCAAAGTTGAGGAGTTATGAGTAAAATCAAATCAGTAGAGATAAAGATTGGATTAGAAGTCCATTGCCAATTGACAAATCTAAAGACGAAACTATTCTGTAGTTGCTCATCGGACTATAGAGAAAAAGAACCTAACACTCTCATATGTCCTATATGCATGGGCATGCCTGGAACTCTGCCTGTGTTGAATGAGAAAGCTTTGGAAGATGCCATAATGGTGGCAATTGCTCTAAACTCGAAAATATCTGAGAGGATGCTCTTCTTTAGAAAGAATTATTTCTACCCAGACATGCCAAAGAATTTCCAGATATCTCAGTACGATAAAGCTGGAGGAGTACCTTTAGCCTTAGGAGGATACATCCAGATAAATGGCAAAAAGGTTCGAATAAGGCGCATACAATTAGAAGAAGACCCTGGCAAATTAAGCTACGAGGGTACAATAGAATCTTCAACCTATGCTTTAGTCGATTATAATAGAGCAGGAATAGCTCTAATAGAGATAGTCACAGAACCAGATATGGAAACACCAAAGGAAGCAAGGCTGTTTCTCGAAAAGTTAAGATCTATTCTTGAGCACTTAGGTATATCAAATGGTAGTCTTGAAGGTTCTATGAGGTGTGATGCCAACATATCTTTGAGAGGTGGAAAAAGAGTTGAAATAAAGAACATATCATCCTTTAAAGAAGTTGAGAGAGCTTTAAACTTCGAGATCACAAGGCAGAAGAGCCTCATTGAAAGAGGAATTGCAGTAGGGCAAGAGACAAGGCACTGGGATGAGGTCAGAAGGATTACTATTTCATTACGCACAAAAGAGGAGGAGCAAGATTACAGATACTTTCCTGAACCAGACCTAGTGCCTGTTATCATCTCAAAAGATCAAATAAAAAAGATAGAGCAAAGTATGCCAGAGCTTCCCGATGAGAGAAGGAAACGTTTTATTGAACAATATCATTTATCACCTCAAACCGCTGAAATCCTTACCCATAGCAAAGCCATGGCTGACTTTTTTGAAGAAAGTGCTAAGCTTTACGATAAACCTAGAGAGATCAGCAATTGGTTAACAGTAGAGTTCTTATCATATTTACATGATAGAGGCATAGAGATAGATGAATTAACATTATCACCGAAGCATCTTGTTGATATGCTAAAACTTATAGATGAAGGCATTATAAGCAGAAAGATGGCCAGGTCAGTGCTTCAAGATATGCTACTAACAGGCAAGATGCCAGATGCTATTGTAAAAGAGAAAGGATTAGAAAAAATTCTTGATAGAGAATATGTGAGGAGAATTGTCGAAAAGATATTTAAAGAGAATCCTCAAGCAGTAAAAGATGCCATTGTTGATAAAAAAGCGATAAACTACCTCATGGGGCAATTGATGAAGGCAACTGAAGGGAAGATAGACCCTAAAATGGCTGGAGAAATTATAAGAGAGAGACTATCAAAGCTTTCAAAATTTGCTACTTCTTAGCTAGGATAGGCAGATATTATGGAAATAGAAGAGGTTTGTGCTAAACTTCGTTCTTTGCTCAAAGAAGCAGTTTTAAGAAATATGTCTGAAGGCATACTTTTGTCAGGAGGATTAGACACAAGCATCATTGCATACTTGGCTTCTGCTAATAATAGATTGAAAGCTCTTACTGTAGCCTTTGATGCTGCCCCTGCTCCTGATGTAGAGTATGCAAAGCTAATGGCAAAAAGCCTGAACCTCGACCATATCATCCATCTATTCAATGAGCATGAACTTCTAAATTCAATTCCTATAGTCATAAATACGTTAAAATCATTCGATCCTATGGAGATCAGAAATAGCGTTTCAATATTTATTGCGCTAAGATTGGCAAAAGAAAGGGGGATTAAGTCAGTAATAACTGGCGATGGTAGCGATGAACTTTTCGCTGGTTACAGTTTTCTTTTCGACCTTAAGAAGGAGCAGTTGGATTTTGAGCTAAGGAGAATGTGGGAAAGCATGTTCTTTTCATCTATTCCTTTGGGTAAAGCTTTAGGCGTTGATGTGAAAACCCCTTTTTTGGATTTAGAGTTAAAATCTTATGCCATGAGCCTTGATTCACAATACAAGATAAAGAAAGAGGGGCATCAGACTTGGGGCAAATGGATATTGAGAAAAGCCTTCGATGGTCTATTGCCAGAAGTTATTGTTTGGAGAGTAAAAACACCTATAGAGTACGGTTCGGGAACAAATCTCCTCACGAATTTATTGGAAAAAAGGATAAATGATTTTAAATTTGATGAGAAGAAAAGAAGATACTTGGAAGAAGATAAAGTAATAATTCGCGATAAAGAGCAACTTTGGTATTACGAGATTTATAGAAAAATAATAGGCATACCTCGAAGGGCTAAGCATGGTGGCAAGAATTGCCCTTTTTGCAACTCAGACGTTAATGAAAATGCCAAGTATTGTAGGGTCTGTGGGGCTTATCCTATATGATCCCATAACATGTATAGTTTTTATTCTTGAGGAAACTTTTGAGAAGTGTGCAAAGATACCGTTGTCCTTCTTGTGGTAAAAAAGCCGATGTAAAGAGGCTTTTTGATGGTAGATACATGATAAACTGTAAGGATTGTGGAATCTTATACATATCTCAACATGTTTTAGAAAGTGATGAGGCTTATCTGGAATTTCTTGGGAAGTATGATGAAGGCTTGATAAAACGTAACGCTGACGTAGAGAAGATAATGGAGAAAGAAGATCTCATAAGATCAAAGGATCAAATAATAAAGATGGTTGAAGATCATGGAATAAAGTATGAAGACTTGCCAAAGGTCATGAAAGATATTTTGAGTTCAAGAGAAGATTATGTTGTCTATTACAAGCTCTTTGATGAGAATACTCCAGATATAGGTCATAGCATTTATGAGATAAGTATAGATCCTTCCTTGGCTGAAGTAGTTGAGAAGAGCGGCATAACTAAACTGTATAAATTTCAAGAAGAGGCTGTAAAGAGAATTTTAAATAGTGAAAATGTGGTAATAGTGGCTCCTACAGGTAGCGGTAAAACAGAAGCCTTTGCAATCCCTATAATACAATTGATTGGAAAGAAGATAGAGCACTTTGGCACTCTCAGGGCTGGTGATAGACTCGTCAGAGCTCTTTTCATCTACCCAACAAAGGCTTTGGCAAGGGATCAAATTCCAAAACTGTCAAGGCTTGCAAGCTCAGTAGGAGCAAGAATAGAGATATTCGATGGAGACACTCCAAGTAGTGAGAGACAAAGGATAATCTCTAACCCTCCTGACATCATCATAACAAATTTCGACACTCTTCATTACCATATGATGCATAAAACTAGTTTTTCAAAACTGCTGCATAATGTAGAGCATATAGTAGTCGATGAAGTTCATGTTTACACAGGAACCTTTGGCGCTAATGTGCATTTCCTAATTAAACGCTTGAAGAGGATTTGTGGTAATTTTCAAATAGTTGCAGCATCAGCAACGATAAGCAATCCGTTAGAATTCTGTAAATCTCTTTTTGGGATCGATTTCTCTTTGGTCCAAGAAGAAGAGGGAAAGCGCGGAAGAATGCACTTTGCCATCATCTTCCCAAGCTTAAGAACTCACAGATCATTAATTATAGATGTTTTAAAGAGATTAGCATCGCATGATTATAGAACGCTAGTCTTTTCGAATTCACACTTAGGGGCTGAGCTTACAGCCTTTTACGCTAAGAAGAATGGCATAAATATATCTGTTCATAGAGCAGGGCTTTTGTCAAGTTATAGAAAGAGAATTGAGAAGGAGTTCAAGTTAGGATTATTGAAGGCTATATCTTCAACGCCGACTCTTGAATTGGGCATAGACATTGGTAGCGTAGATTCTGTTGTGTCAGATCTGGTTACCATAACTAGGATGATCCATAGGATAGGCAGAGCAGGTCGAAGAGGACAAGAAAGCATAGCGATACTAGCTTTAAGGGATAATGACCCCATAAGTCAGTATTATAAGAACAATCCCAAGGATTATTTCGATGATGTTGACCAAGGTTATGTTGATCCTAGCAATCCTGTAGTAGCTGAATTGCAGATTTTGGCTTCTTCCATGGATAAACCTATCAGAAAAGGAGAATTTATGAATTTCAAAAATATATTGAGAAAATTAGAATCTAGAAAAATCCTATTTGAAAAAGAGGATAGGCTCATACCAGATTACTCTACAGCAAGAAGAATTCTTGAGAAATATGATATCAGAGGTTCTGGAGAAACAGTTACAATAACTTTGAATGGTAAAAAGATAGGGACTAGAGAAATGCCTCAGGCTCTTAAAGAGCTTCACCCAGAGGCTGTATACTTTCTTGCAGGTTCTCGCTATAAATCTAAAAGCTTTAAATTTGAAAAAGGAATAGGAGAGGCTAAAGTTGAGCGTCTACCAATAAATTACCCATACTATACTAAGCCTTTAATGGAAGATCGACCATCGATTCTTAAAATCTTGGACAAAAGGCAAATCATGAACATAGAGGTTGCGTATTGTGAGTTGCTTATAGAAAAGAAGGTTATAGGATACGTTAATTTTGAGATAGGATCAGAGGGAGTCAAAGGGCAAAAAGTTTTTCTCGGTAAAACTGTTGAATACAAATTTGAAACGAAAGGAATAGTCTTCAGAGTCCCTATTCCCGATAGGATACTGAGTAAAACACCTGTGGAAAAGATAGATGAAATAGCATGTAGCAGCTACCATGCAGCAGAACACGTAACCATAGAGGGAACGAATATGATAACAGGGGGAGCAGCCCAAGATATGGGAGGAATTGCTCTGGGATCATCAGGTTTAATCTTCATCTATGATGGTTCTGTTGGAGGCAATGGTGCAACAAGGCTTCTTTATGATAAAATGGATTTAGCCTTTAAAAGAGCCCTTAAGATACTAAAAGAGTGTCCATGCAAGTCAGAGGATGGTTGTCCAAGGTGCACATACTCTTACAGATGTGGTAACAACAACGAGTACTTGAACAAGCTTGGCGCAAAAGAAATCTTTGTCAGAATCCTATCTGGCGAGGTTACTCAAATAGGGTTACCTATTCCTGGAGAAAGGGCGATTGTCTAGCTTGTCCCAATTATGAAAACGTGGCTCCAGTTACTGCTTGAAAGATGAATAGGATGCCGAATACGATGAATATTATGGAGGCACCTATCTTTATGTACTGAATTGGTATGATTTTAGTTAAGTTAGAGCCCAAGGCAACAGCTACTCCCATCAATATAGAATAGGCAAGAACTACTCCAAGAAAGATAAGAGTTGGAGAGCCATACTTTGCTGCAAGAGCTATGATGGATAATTGAGTTTTATCACCTAACTCCATTAAAGTGATAAGAGAGAAGGGAGCAACGAAACTAAGCCTTTGATTCTTGATATCAACCTTATCTTTATCCCTAGAGCGTAAAGTCAAAATTCCGAATATTATGAAGACTATGCCTGATCCAAGGCTTAACCATGAGATTGGGATGAAGGCAGCAATGGCTATACCAGCCAGTATGCTTATACCATCCATTAGGCATACCGCAAGAAGAGCGCTTAGGAATACATACACAGGTTTATACCTTGTTGATAGAGTAATGGCAGCAAGTTGGGTCTTATCCCCAAACTCAGCAAGGGCTATTATGCTGAACGACGATATTAATGGCGCTAAATCCACGCGTGAAGATGGAGTCAAACTCTGTATATTAATTTGTCTGAGAGTGATTCTGGTAACCAAGCACTACGATAAATTAAAGTATAAATCATTGTTTTGATTGAGCGTATTGTCAACTCATCGTCAGGAAATGATGACTATTGTCCAAAGAAATGGGTCTTCTTGAGCATATAGATGAGCTTAGAGCAAGGCTGGTAAGGATTCTCATATCAGTCGCAGCTATTACTCTTTTCACCTTTATCTTTGGGATAGAAGAGTTCAACTTTAGCAATTTCAAGATTTACCTCCCTTTTCCGAACATCTACAATAATATTTCTGCCCAATTCATTACTAAGGTACAACACGATCTGCTCCCCAGTTACGTGAGACTTATAGTAACATCTCCAAGTCAAGCTATATTCGCTCAATTTAGCACTTCTTTGTTCCTTGGTGTTATCTTGAGTATGCCTATCATAGTTCATCAAATAGGAAAGTTTGTGAGCCCCGCTTTATATCCAAAAGAAAAAAGAATGATTTTAAGGATAATAGTCCCTGCCACAATACTTTTCTCTCTCGGATGTATATTCTCTTACGTCTTAGTAACGCCGTTTACCCTTGACTTTTTGTACAAGTATGGTATAGCCTTAGGCGCACAGACTTTTGTAACTTTAGACGAATTTATCTCCTTCGTGTTATTATTTACCCTTGCCTTTGGTCTTTCCTTCCAATTGCCTATAATAATGGTTATTCTAACATCTTTGGAAGTAGTAGATGCACAATTCTGGAGAAAGAATTTCTCATACGCCATAGTAGCCATGGTCATCTTTGGAGCCGTTATTACCCCAGATACGAGTGGCATAACCATGTGGTTCGTGGCATTACCGATGATGTTTTTATATGTTATTGGTTATCTATTTGCACGTCGAAAAAGTTAAAATAAAACCTCAACAAAACTTAAATTCATGCTGTTCAGTGGTCAGGTTCTTCAGATAGTTGGAGGAATGGAGTGGATCTGGATAATACTTTTTGTGGTCGTTCTTCTGTTCGGAGCTAAGAAGATACCTGAGATAGCCAAGGCTTTAGGAAGAGCCAAAGGAGAGTTTGAAAAGGGAAAGCAGGAAATAGAGAGGGAGATAAGAGAGGCAGAGAGGGAGATCAAAGAGACTACGCAGCCTGTAAGCAAAAAAGAAGAAACTGAGAGAGAAAAGCTCATCAAAGCAGCCAGTGCATTAGGAATAAGCACTTATGGAAAGACAGATGAACAATTGCGCGAAGAAATTCAGGCAGTTTTATCAAAGAAATAGATAATTAGAGCTAAATCTTTAGTGTTCAGACAGTATAAATACCTATTAAATAGTCTAGATAATATGGCTAGAATCATGCCAGTGATCAACACCATTAAAAACTACTTTGAGCTTACAAAGCCCAGGATTGTTCTTCTACTCGCCTTTACAGCCTTTGGGGCTATGATTGTAGCTGGAGGTAAAAACGTTCCAATAAATGTTATTCTCCTCGGAGTGTTCGCTGTAGCTTTAGGTTCATCGGGAGCAAACGTTCTCACTTGTTACATAGACAGGGATATAGATGCAATAATGATCAGAACAAGGCTAAGACCTTTGCCTTCAGGAAGAATAAATGCAAAAAAGGCTCTTTACTATGGTCTAATTTTGGTGGCTCTATCTTTAATCCTTGCCTTTGCCATAAACCCCCTCAGCTCCTTTCTTATGTTATTAGGGATATTGATTAATGTCGTAATCTACAGCAAGATACTGAAAAGAAGGAACCCTATTAACATAATAGTAGGCGGTCTATCAGGAGGCTTGCCAGTCCTTATAGGCTATGCAGCAGTAAGAGGAACAGTATTAGAAGTATTGCCATTTTTAATGGCAGGATTGGTTGTTCTTTGGATACCTACTCACATATGGAGCTTGGCTCTAAAGTATAGAGATGATTATGCCAAAGCGAAAGTACCTATGCTTCCAGTAGTAGTTGAGAAAGGCGTTGCCATAAGGTGCATAGCAAGTACAACTATCATCCTTGTCATCTTCACTCTTGTTCTTTACTTTTTAGGCTTTTTCAAGTTAATCTATCTAGCAACGGCAGGAGCTCTAAGTTTTGCTATGCTCTTGCTGAACATAAGACTATTCTTTGAACCTACAGATAGGAATGCATGGATTGTCTTCAAGTTCTCGAGTCCTTATCTAGCCTTGATCTTCATAGCCATGATGATAGATAGATTGGTTTAACTGTAATTTGCTTCCTTGAATATGTATTTGTCAGAATAGTTGAGCCTTGACTTTAATCTATCCTTCATTTTTTCTATGCTTGCAGTTGGCGAAGGATCAAAGCCTCTTAGTACAGCCATGTAAAGAGATGAAAAGTCTAAGATATAGAGCAAGGATACAATCTTACTTAAACGATCTTCGCCCTGTGAATATATCTCCAATACATCAAAGCCAGCATCCTTTATTAGCTCTCTAAGTATTTCAAACCTCACTTTTACTTCAGGAGGCTCTCCTTTATATCTTAAGAATAGAGGCTTCAAAGCCTTATCCTTGGCTCCTTCCCATGCAACTATTTCGTTATGGCATAACTCAGGCAAAACATCCACGATGGCATGCATCTTTGCATTTTCATTTAAAACATTCTTGAATCGAATGACAACGGCTCTATTCAGATTCGATCCATAAATTACTGGCAAGAAATCGTAAAGCCAAAGGGCTATCTTCTTAGATAGATTCTCCTCCATCGATGCTCCAACCGATATACGCTTCGAAACACTCTCTACTACCTTAATTGAGTTGGAAATCTGGTCTTCTAAGCCTTTGATAAAACCACAGGATGTCAAGATCTTTGATGATGCATAAAATATGTAAGGAAAAGAGGCACGAGATAGCAGTGTAAAGGCTACCTTATTATGAGGAATATTGTTTTTCAAGCTCATCTTTTCAAGTAATCCTCCTGAAGAGATGGTAGCAACTTTGCATCCAGTCTTTAGGGATTCATGAACTATGCTCAAAGTCTCTTCCGTGTTGCCAGAGCAGCTTACAGCAAGGACAAGAGTATCCTTTCCAGCAAACTTCGGAAGATGGTAGTCTTTGACAACGTAGAAGGGAATATTTATGCTATTTTTTAGCCAGTCTTGAAGAATGTCTCCAGGAGTGGCAGAACCGCCCATGCCAGCATATACTATCTTTTCAACATCAGAAGCATCTGGAGCATTAACTTCAATCTCATACGCTTTTTTACAATGCTTAGGCCAGTCCTCATAAACCTTGTAAAGCCCTGATTTATCTGTCTTTTTTACTTCTGTTGGCGATAGCATTTATAGATAAGAGCTTAAAGAGGATAATAAACAAAACGGTCAGAGAATTTAGAATTAATAGCATCAACATATCATACTTGTAGTAAATCAGCCCTTGGTTTTCCATTCATAGAGATAATAGCATAGAAACCGTTCATGGCTGGTCCTGGATTTACTATCAAAGTATCTCCTAAGACGTCAATGCCTCTTGCTTCATGAACATGCCCGCTTATTACAACTTTGAGCTTTACCTTCTCTATAAAACTTCTGACAGGCTTTGAGCCTATGTGATTTCCTCTATATGTCCTATCACACTTTGTACCATAAGGTGAAGCATGGGAGATAAGAACGTCAACCCGATTAGGAAACCTAGATAGCAATTCAACAACCTGATCATCTCTAAGCTCAAAGGGAGTGTTAAAAGGTGTCGGATTTGAGCCACCTATACCACAAAATATCAAGCCGTTGAAAGTCGTTGATTCACCATGAAGGTTCAATATTTTAGGAAAAGTCGATTCATGGTATGGGTCATGATTTCCTGGGACAAAAAGAGTTGTGATATTGCTATCAGACAGGGTTTTGTAGAAATTTATGAAAAATACCTCATCCCCCCAGTCAGTAACGTCTCCAGCAATCACTAAAAGGTCAAGATTCTTGGCTAACTCTGTAAGCCATTTTAATACTTGAGTTTTTCCATGAACATCCGTTATCGCCAATAACTTCATTTTGATTACCTCACAAGAATGAGAACTCTCCTTTTACGACTCCTGCTTTGTACCTTTCCTCCTGGCTTATTGTGAATACTTTCCTAAGTAGATCGACATCCTCTTTTGTCTGTTCTATTCCCCTTCTCTCCATAATTCTTTTCTGACTCTCTATAGCAGAATCAAGATTAACTTCAAACGATCTATGGCCCAAACTCTTTGCGTATATTGTGAAGCTTGGAACATCTTCAGTAACATAACCATGAATTTGGGAAGCTACTCCTATCTTCTTCCCAGTGTATATGAAAGTCCCAATGGAAGTCTTGACGTTATCGGCAATAAAGCTACCGACTTTGATTTTTCCTGAATCTACCCTCTCTCCTCTTATCATCATCTTGACATTGCCATAGGTATTCTTAAGATCAGAATTAGTCGTCAAAGCACCGATGTTCACCCATTCTCCAACGTAAGAATGACCTATAAATCCTTCATGAGCCTTGTTAGAGTAACTAGCAAATATGCTCCTATCGACTTGTCCACCAATCTTTACAAAATCCCCTACAGTGCTTTCTTCAACTATAGCAGATAATATGGTTGAATTTTTGCCTATATGGGCAGGTCCTTTTATCCTTGAGAAGGGTAGGATTTTAGTCTTTGAGCCTATGTGAATAGGTCCATCTCTTGTATCAAAGAACACTGGTCCATCTACTTCAACCCCCTCTTCCATGATTAATCTTGAATTGGAGCCTGAAACAATGCTGTTCTTTCCTATATCTGAAACTCCTTTAAAGTTCAAGGTTTGCCTTATGATTGCTTCAGGGTTTAATTCTATCAAATGCCAAGGATACCTTATCAAAGAAGAATCATCTAATTTGAATTCATCGGCATATCCTTTGAACTTATTGGAAAAGGTCTTTGCCATGGAACTAGGAGGTACTAAAACTTCTTTTGCCAATTTAGAACCAACTTTTGCTATGGCTAAATTGTTATTAGAGAAGGCAACAAAATGGCTATCCTTCATCAATAACTTTTTCAATCCCTGGGCATCTAGCCTCAAAAGAGAATTTATGAAGACTACATCTCCTTCTACTTTTTCAGGATTTACATCAGCATTGGGATGCCTTCTCGAAGTAATAGGTGATAAATACTCTGATACCAATAGAGAGTAATGCTCAGGCTTTATCTCATCTAAGATAGCATCTAATAGCGTTTTTGTGCCTAGCATCAAATCAAAGGCGGGTCTGGTAAGAGTCAGTGGATAAAAGTTTAAAGTTAGATCGTCCTCAAAGATCAATAGATGCAATTTAATCATCATCCAAGATAATAAAGCGACTATAAAATCTTAAGTTTTTTCGATTTTGTCTTTAGCCTTCCAGTTCTCTATTCTTTTGAGATTTTCTTTCATTATGTCTGAATAGACGGACCTTGGCGCAACCTTTCCGACTAATGCGTCATAATATTTGACTAATTTTGTCAATTCTTCGACCTTTTTTTCATCTTTAGAAAGAAACACTTTAATCCTTGTAGCATGTATTATGCTCTCTATCAAAGCGAAAGTTGCTCTGCAATAAGCCTTTGGAAAAATTTTGGCAGGAACAATATTCAGAACTTCACAAAAAACTTTAGCTCTATCTCTCTTATTTTCTATTTCAGTCACTTCCACTTCTATGCATGCATCAGCATTCTTTAACTTTGGTGCATTAACTCGATTCGCTTTTTCGAACCAACCCAATGGTACTTTACTACTATAATTGGCATCTTTAAAGGCAGTCTTATAGTAAATGACAGGGTCGGAGGTTATGTTTACTACAGCACACTTTTGCAAAAGTATATTCCTGTAGGTTTGGGATGTAGTGTAAGGCTTGATGATCAATCTATGCATGTCATCAGTCATTACCCCCATAGGAGCTGCGTTTGGCAAATTTTTGATGCTATAAGTCGAAATTATTGTCTCGAATATGCAATTTCTCATGAAACCTAAGTCGGATAAACTACTTACTTTTCGCAACTTTTTCCTCAAATTTAATTATAAAAAAGCATTATTTACTTTGCTGAAAAGTGGCATGTCTTGAAGGTAGCTCTTACCAGTGTCAAGGGCTATCTGAGCCTTCTGCAACTCACTTCCTAAATAGGCTGCATGATCGTGAAGAGAGACTAACCCTAAATCTATTATCGTCCTGTAAATGTCTTCAGCGTTCTTTCCTTTTATTATCAGACTATGTTTATCAGCTTTGTAGCTTGGATAGTACAATGCCACGATCTTGTTTTCATCTCTATCCAATAATATCTTAAAGGATCCTTTTGGGTCCAATCTTCTCATTCTAGCTTTCTTCGATTCTACAATCTTCACGCCTTCTTCAAACCTTCTATCATAAGGTTCTTCCTTTGACTTCTTATCCTTCATGATCATTAAATCAAGAGCCATATCCTTTGGAACTGATGATCTCTTTTTCGCTAAGAACATCATTTTTGAAGCCAAGGATAGCTCTCTGACACTACCCTTCGCTTTATTGCTCACTTCCGTAGTTAGAAGTATGCCAGCCCCTAGCTCAGATGCGATGCCAGCAAGCAAAGCATTTACACCTACTGTATCGGCATCTGTCAATTCTGTGATATTGCCAACGCCCATTAGAAGAGGAATATTTGGCTCTTTTTTTATGAATTCATAAAAGGCTACTACGGAGTCTAAAAAGCCTGGTGAGATGATAGGATCAAGGATCAAATCAGCAATGATTTTCTTCATCTCTAAATCCCTAGCCTTTTTTATGTTCTTCCTGATGAGATTAACCCTCTCAATAGGCTCTTTAGGAAAAAGCTGTCTACTATGATCTGTAGGGATAACTATCACAGCTACATCTGAAGCAAAGGACGCCATCTCCTTTACATTACTACCATCGACACTTAGGATCAAATCTGCGCCTGCTGAAACTGCAGCTTCAGCCTCTTTAGGATCTAGAGTGTCTATACTGATCAAAGAATTTACAGCAGATTGAACGGCTTTAACTGCTCTTTCAGCATCATAAGGTCTAGACTCGCCAGCTATCATGCCTATGTCTATTATGTCAGCTCCTGATAAAGCATAGTATCTTGCCTTCTTTATTATTTCTTCATTAGTCAGTCTAGGAGCATCAACTATCTCAGCCATTATCCTTGAAGGGAAATCTTTTCCTATCGCTAAATCCTTGATGAGCATGTTCCAAGGATTCTTTAACAAATCTTCCTTGCGCTTTTCTACAGCCTTTATCTCTTCGATAGCCCTTCGCCTTAGCTCCTCTTTTAAAAGATCATCAGCAGGTAAAGTCTTTGATAGCTTGACTTTTTCTATCATATCAAGCACTAAAGGTATATCGGCAGCGTATCTGGGACCTTTAAAAGCAGGGATGCCAACCTCATCTATCAAAGATACATCCCCAGAGATGAGCCCCGGGATCATTATCATATCAAAATCCTTAATCTTTCTTGCCTTTAACTCACGAAGTATGTATCTTGGTGTTAGCAGAGAGGCTACAGATATAGGTAAATCTTTAACTTCAAACTCTACATTGCTCTCACTAGCATATTTCCTTACCGAATTTTTAGCCAGCTGTCCTGTTACGAGAAGGACTCTCATCAAATCTCCTCTATGATATAATCTAAGTAATGAGTTCTTTCTTAAAAGTATGCTAATCCTGTCTACTGATTCTGATGATTGGATTTCGCTAAACCAGAATATTGTTATTCTCCAGGTTTTCTTGGTTTCTCAATCAGTTTCCTTTTTTGCATCACTGTCCCATCACTATGATGAGGCGTGCGAAGAATAGCATCACCATTCTTTTCGATCTCTCTTGCTTCGTCAGCAAGCATTGAAGCAGTGCGCATCATTTCATGGGCAGCAGCAACCAAAGCTGTATAACGTTCCCATTCTTTTACCATAAAGCATCCTTCAACGCTCAAGTCAGCCACCCTTCTCGCTACTTCATAGGCAGCCATAGCTTTTACTCTTGCGTATGGATTTTGAAAACCTGCTGCATTTACCGCTTTCTCTTTATCGATAACAATCCTTGGCAAAGAAGGAGTTTCGCCTTTCTTAAAAGCGTCTATGAGTTTGTCTATTTCAGTGCATATTATGTTGAAGGCTCCTGTTATAGACAGGACTTTTATTAGATCAGCATTAAATAGAGCCATCTCTGCAGGGTCTAAGAACTCTTTTCTTGCTCCTATCATGGAGTCCGCTTCGACAATTATGTAACCTTGACCCATGTCCTCTATCTGCTTGGTTACTTTTTTGGCAGGGCTATCCGAAATAACGATTAAAGGAATTCCTGCCTCTTTTAGAACTTCTCGAATTTTACTCGGTCCAGGAAGAGCTGCATTTGGACTTGCTGTTACTACGAAGTTTGGCTTGTTTTCAACCATTTTCTTGCTAATTTCTTCTGCTTGATCAACTCCCATCTTTGCGCCACTCGTTACAACCCTGACATCTATGTCTTCTCTTTCAGCCCTTTCATCAAGTAATAGTTCGAGCAAAGGGGCAGAGGCAATATTGCCTACCTTTACAAAACCAATCTTTACTACCATATTTTTCACTCCACTACCTACTATAACAGAATATATAATGATATTGCTACTGACAATTAAAATCTGAAAATGATCGATGCAAATATTCGACTAAAATACTTAGCAACATACATATATAAGTTGGAACTTTCTTAAAGAAAGTGTCTCCTATGGAATTAGAGTTACCTGATATGCATGAAAAATACCCAGAAGTTACCCTATCTATTAACAAGGTCGGGGTTGTTAGCGTGAAGATGCCCATAGGTTACGTAACGCTAAAAAATAAGCCTGTGATAATAGTTCCAGTCTTTGATGCCTTCATAGACTTGCCTTCTAAACAGAAGGGCATTCATTCATCAAGAAACTATGAAGTTATTAACGGTGTCTTAAGCAGATACGTTGGGAAGACTTACAAGCTAGAAGATGTCTGTGTTGCAATGTCTAAAGAACTGCTGGAAAAGCACGAGTATGCAACTCGATCTGAGGTGAGAGCGAGAGGAGAAGCCATCTTCAAGCAAAGAACGCCAAAGACAAAGAGTTTAAGCTATGAGTCTTTTAAGATTATAGCAAAAGCCATTGCAGAGAGAAGATCCAATGGCTCTATCAATACTAGAAGAATGATAGGAATAGGCTTAACAGGAATAACTGCTTGTCCTTGCGCAAGAGAAATTGTAAAAAAGATTGCAGAGCAGGAGATGGAAAAGCTTGATCTCACAAAAGACAAAATAAAGAGGATCTTGGAGAGAATTCCTATAGCAACCCACATGCAACGAGCCTACGGTTCAGTAATTGTTGAAATACCTGAGTATGTAGAGCTGGAGGCTACACGTTTAGTGCAGATAATCGCAGATTCTATGAGCTCATCAACCTTTGAACTTCTAAAAAGATCTGATGAGGCTGAATTGGTCATACATGCAACATCTAACCCAAGGTTCGTTGAAGATTGTGTTCGCTATATGATGTGTTACTTTGTAAAAGAGTTTCCCGACTTTCCTGACAACATTCACCTAGTCTTCAAAGTAAGGAGTATGGAGAGCATACACCAGCATGATTTAATAGCTGAAAGAGTTGCAAGCTTGGGCGAGATAAGAAAAGAATTAAGTTAAGTGTAGAAAAATTATGAAAAGTATAGAAGAAGTTGTTAGAAAATATTTTGACAAGAGCGTTACAGACAGAGAAAGAGCAATATTTGAAGGAGGAATAGCTTTAGGCGCAATATATCATCAGTTTACAGGCATACCCATATCCAAAGATAAAGATGTCATAAAAGCTCTAGAAGAAGCCATAAGCAAAAGTATGAAATTACAACCCCATAGAGAGAGCGTAAAAGCGAAGATAGATGCTGATACGATAAAAGCTGGGAAGAGTCATGCTTATGACTATGAAACTCTAAAAGGAAGGCATCTTGACGTGAGAGTAAAGACAAGGTATGGCAATGCTAAAGCAACTGTAAGGATGAGATACATTCCTGAGATAGATTTCACGCTCATGTATATAGAGAAGTTAGAGGAAACTTGAACTGATGTTTTAGAAAAGCATAATAATACAATTGTCCTTTCGTCTCTAGTCTAAGGCTATGGATGTAGCACAAGTATTCATTCTTGTAAGTGTTGTAGTAATAATTGGCTTTATAGGCAATTACTTCTTCAGAAAGACAGGAATACCTGATATATTAATTCTGATTCTGCTCGGTGCCTTAGTTGGACCAGTCTTAAATCTGGTCGAGCGATCAGCCCTCGTTAGTGTAGCGCCCATATTCGCAGCCTTGGCCGTTGCTGTTATTCTCTTCGATGGCGGTCTTAACCTCAATCTATATTTAGTTCTAAAAGAGAGCCCAAGGGCTATTGTGCTTGCTTTTCTAGGTTTTTTGTTATCCATGATCGTAACATCCTTGTTTACCCATTTTGTTCTAGGATGGGATATTCTTCAAGGCTTACTCCTAGGCTCCATAATAGGTGGCACAAGCTCAGCCATAGTAATCCCACTTATGAACAGAGTTAACGTTAGTCACAAGGCTTCAACCCTCCTCAGCCTTGAATCAACTTTTACAGATGCTATATGTATAGTCTTTGCCATAGCTTTCCTGCAATTCTTTACAACAAGCCCTGCAGAGAACGGATTCAACATAATTGTTAGAGGAATCGCATCAGGTTTTTCAATTGGAATAGTCATCGGTTTTGTTAGTGGGATAGTGTGGCTAAAGGTTTTAAGTAGCTTTACTGACGAGCCTTATGAGGACATTCTTACTCTCTGCATAGCTCTGCTACTTTTTGGGTTGTCTGAACAAGTAGGTGGCAATGGAGCTATATCTGCCCTAGTCTTTGGGCTTATCCTTGGCAACGGAGTCAAAATCTCTGAAACACTATACATCAGCCAGCCGATAGAAGCAAGTAGAATCATGAAAAGATTTCATTCAGAGATTTCATTCATCATAAGAACTTTCTTCTTCACCTACATGGGTGCAATCTTTTTCTTCTATGACTTGCGCCTTATTCTAATTGGTGTTGCTCTCTCACTCATCTTCTTTTTAGTCAGATACGTGGCAGTCTGGATCACTACCATTAAAGAGCCTATCTTGGAGATAGATAGAAATTTGATGGCAATCATGATACCTCGTGGTCTGGCTGCGGCAGTGCTGTCTCAGTTAATCATCACATCAGGAATAAGTAATGCTGGACTTTTTCAAGATATCGTGTTTACAGTTATAATTTCAACGGTCATAATCTGTACTTTGGGAGTTTATCTAATAAAAGAAAGTTATAAAAAAGTTGGGGAGAAACAAATCGATCGCCCCAAGGTTCAAGCATAGAAGTAATAATATATGCCTAGATTTTTGTATCATGAAGAAGAATGGAGAGGGCTTACATGAAGAATACATTGAGACTGTTAGTCAGCATAAGTGATGCCGATGAAGCCTTGAGTGCATTCAAAGGAGGTGCGGACATAATCGACATTAAAAATCCAAAAGAAGGAGCCTTAGGTGCAAACTTTCCTTGGGTAATTGCCAAGGTTAGAAAAATTCTAGGAGACAAGGCTCAGATAAGCGCAACAATAGGAGACATGCCTAACCTCCCAGGAACAGCCTCTCTCGCTGCTTTGGGCGCTGTGCATTCAGGCGCAAACTATGTAAAGGTTGGCTTATTTGGAACGAATTCTTTTTACGATGCTCTTTACATGATGAAAAACGTGGTTAGATCTGTCAAGGATCATGAATCTAAAGTGAAGGTCATAGCTTCAGGCTATGCTGACTATGCTGAATTTAAAGGTCTAAACCCCTTACTTTTACCAAGTATAGCATACAAGGCTGAAGCGAATGGAGTTTTGATAGATGTAAAGAATAAAGGAGTGTCAAAATTATTCGACTTTCTTGATTTATCCCAGCTTCAAGCTTTTGTTGATGGATCACATAAACTCGGTCTTACAGTAGCACTAGCTGGCGGACTGGGAAAAGAAGATGTAATTCGAATTCAAGAATTAGGTGCAGACATAATAGGTGTAAGAAGGGCTGTTTGTGAAAAAATTAACGATTGCTTTGGCAGAGTCCAAGAAAACTTTGTTTCAGATTTTGTAAGAGAGATAAGACTTCTTCAAAATCATAAAAGCTATCACTGATTTAATGAGCGAACTATTACTATCGGGTAATGATCCACTTCATCAAGCATCTCCCAAGTAACGCTAGTTAAACTTGCTCCAAACCTCTTTGCCATGTCCCATGCCGTTCTTCCTGCCCCAGAACCTCGAGCCTTATGAGCCAATTGAGCAATATCTAATGCTTCGTTAACGTTTATGTTTGAGCTAATTGCCAAAGGTGTTGCTCTAGACTTAAGCCTAAAGGCTCTTCCTATTACGTATGCTACGAAACCTCCAATGGATAATATACCTTTTATTGGCTTTGGGCATGGTGTTATGTGCAAATTGCGCCAAGAATAAGTCATATCTGTATCAACTATCATTACACGTAGTTTCTTTGCAGTTTTTTGAATTTCAGCCTGAATTCTTATCACTTCTCCATAAGGATCGTCAAGAGGCAAGCATGCATAAGTGAGAGGAACATTGCTAACGTCTATCCCACCTTCTGACCAATTTCTTAAGGCTTGGAGAAATCCAGCATAGATTAATGCTAATTGCTTATGACTTGCTCCTTCTTTTATAGGGTAATTTCTTAGACGATAAACATTCTTGGTCTTTAAATGGCATAATCTGGCTAGTATGTATCCCCACACATATCTTATCCAAAAACGAGCTATGAATCTTGCGAGTAAACTAGGTTTGATCTTGCTTTCATCTATTAACCTCCCTTTTGCCACTGATATGGCTTTTTCAGATAGTACTACTATATCTCCATCTTCAACCTTATCTATTATGGAGCTTTTTATGATGCTTATGTAATCATCTCCAGGCTTCCAATACTTTGTCTTAACCGGTATTGCTATGTGTTTCATGATGATCTAAACTGGGTTTATCTTTGTGTAAATATCCCTCTCACCTTCTAGTATGCTTCTTATCCTACTAGGGTGCTTTCCATTCACTACATAGCAGGTAAGTTGCTTTTCAATCAAAATTCTTGGTAAGAATTCATCTACACAGCCAAGTTTTTCCTTCAATAGTTTGTTTGCAGATATGCTCCTGAACATTCTTACATCATTTTTCTTAGGGTCTGCTGTGAAAATTCCATCAACATCCTTTGCTAAAATCAACTTTTCAGCCTTTAATGATGAGGCTATGAAGGCTGATATGGAGTCAGAAGTGACTCTCCATGAATGCTCTAAAGGGTCTGAGGAAAACACGATCTTCGATGGGAGGATTATGGACAAGATTCCTCTTTTTGAGGCTTTTAATGCGTTCTTGAGGCTATAGGTTGGAAGAGCTTCTTTCATAATATCCTTCAAAAGTAATCCATACTGATCCATAGCCAATATGGCCATTTTATGTGCAATCTCATCTGATATTTTTAATTTATCATATAAATGTCTCACGATATCTGCAAATCTCCCTCCCCCAGGCACAATTATTATGGGGTAACTTTTAGAAAAGGTGATTAATTCTTTGCATAAACGAACTAAACTATTTTGATCTTCAGCCAAGCTCCCCCCTATCTTTATTACAACAATCATTCTGTCTAATTCATAACTACATCATCATAAAATTTTTCCTATAGGAAAATTCATATTGTTTTTCTGTATTGATAAGTTGTTTGATCATCTATAACATAGAAAGTATTTTCTTTCTCCTCTTTCAAGTACAGAATTGGCTTATTCAGTGTGTCTGCTACCTTTGCCAAATCTTCTAAAGTCTTCATTTCTATTATCGTATTTGTCTCTGGAGGCTTTTGGGTTGTTTCTGCCATTATCTCTTTGTATGGGGCTATGATCTTTGCTATAGTTTTTCCTTTAGGTTTCGTTTTTATGTGGAACCCTGTTGCTATGGTTAGACCTGAAGCTGAGGCTACGGCAAATATTATGGAAGCGATTCTCAGGTTTGCCATCCATGGTTGTAGGACTTGTTCTGTTCGTATGATTTTTTCTATGCTAGTTTTCAAAGGCCATATAGTAATGTATCTACCTAATGCAGGGTCTTGTACGAAGGCTACAGTTAGCTGTGGATTAAAGGTATCTTCTATTGTGCTTGCTGTTGTGTTGGCAGTTATATGAATCGTAGGTCTTATGTTTAATCTATAATTTGTTGAGCTTATTCCTGTCTCATTATCTATTTTTTCTTTGAGTTGTGCTATTTCATCAGGATTTACCTGAATTGTAAAGTTCAGATCATCTGTTAGTTGAAGTATTTCTTGTGTTTCTATTACAGTAAGGTTTCTTGCCCATCTTCCAGGCGATTCCAGCTGAACTGAAACTTGGTGCTGAACTATTAAGTTTGTCGGCTCTGGATTGCTTGTGAATGTGTAGGTGAAGGTGATGTTTATGTAGCTTACTATATTTGTGTAAAGGATTCCTTCATCTTTTGGCGTTAGAGTTGTCGTATTATATATGATGTTTGGTTTTAGTTGTGCAATGTAGTCGTATTTCCCATCATGCTGGTAAGTGCCCAGGATCGTGGTTTTGTATATTGGTTGTTGATATGCGTAGTAGGTGCTTATTATTGAAACCAATAATAGAACTGATAAGATGATGAGTAAGGCTGTGATCTTTTTCCTTGTTACCATCGACTCTTCTCTTTAACTTTGATTTCATAGTGTCTAAAATATTTTGTGTAGATGATTTACAGCGGAAAGGCACTAAAATTTGAGAATTTAATCTTCAAGCCTAAAGACTCTACTACCATCAATGCTACTGCAAATGAAGGAGTTGCAACAGATGCATCCTTACCGATGATTTGCGCCAAGTCGATAATACTCTCAAACTTTAACCTTTCTGCAGATTTTCTACCCAAAAAGCCTCCCCCTATTCCAGTCAAGACAAGAGAGAGTCTATCCTTGACAAGAGTTCTTATCGAGTTGTATACTTGCATAAGCCCATCTGCTATCCTATCTGACTGTTTCATATAGATATAATTCGCCATGGCAACTATCTCCTCTTCTTTCAGCATATTCGTGTCGGCACAGACTATTCTCGCAAGCCTAGATAGAGCTTCTTTTCTTGTCTTTCCTCTTTTATCTGCAGTCTCAGTCTTGTACTCGTCTTGACTTATATTTCCAAGGATCAGATGCACGTCTCCAGATAAAGCAAAGAGTTCTGATGATATTCTAGTCATTATACCTCTAACAGGAACCGCCTTCACAATAGTGGCAACATTCGTTCTTAGAGCGCCGGTGTAGATAAGCTCGCCAGTAGCCAGTCTCTCCAGATCTGTTTTTCCCCTTGCCATTATCCTCCCCTTGAGTATAGGAATTACGTCGGTAGTAGTGCTACCAACATCTAATAGGATGCAGTCTTTTACCCATTTAGAGACTAGCCAAGCCGTACTAACCCAGTTAGCACTGGCTACTCTTAGATACTCATCTCTTGCCTCTTCAACACTCTTTAAGTTAGTGTTAACATCGAGCACGAATACCTTCTCTTTTGGAAAGACTTCTTTAACGCAATCTAATACATGGTTTACCCCTTCTTTCTTTGTTTCATAAACATCAGAAAGCTCGGCAGTCATGGTTAAGCCTATAGCATCAATAAAAGAGTCTTCGGCTATCTCTCTTTTTAACTCGTTCAAAACGATAGGGAGTCTTTCCTTCCCTTCAATCCATATCGGGAAATAACGAATTATCGTCTTAATTCTAAATACTTTTTCATCCTTGATCTCTATCAAAGTTGTTTTGATATTAGCTCCACCTATGTCCCAGCCTACGATCTTCATTTACCTCACCTTAATTCAACTATACTTCGAAGTTTATGCCTTGCCTTCTTGAACAGAGTTTTAGCTTCTTCGATATCTTTTCCTTTTGTGGCAAGCAAAGCATAATTATCATCATGAAGAGGAAAGGGAGGGGTTACAACTTCCTTCATCGAATAGGTCCTTTTAAGAAGATTTTCTCCTAACCTTGGCAGAACTTCTTTCGAAAAGATAGAACAGCCAGAGTAATCAAATCCTTCTGGCAATTCATCACAAAGACAAGCTTTAACCATGGCTTTGGCTAAGTTCAAGTTCGATACTCTTCTCAAACCGACATAAGATACGGTTAATCGAGGATTGATCTCAATCAGTAAAGGTCCACTGTTTGACAGGATCAAATCGACCCCAACATATCCTCTTAATCCTCTAAAAAGTTCTACAGCCTTTTTAGCAACATGGAAAGCTTCATCTTTCAATTCATGGTCAAAAGGCACTATACCACCAATATAGCTTGAAGCCTTTTCAGGTGTATTAAGATTGATTATTTGCAAGTTCAGAGTAAGAGGTATCGCTTTTTTTCCATTTGCGATCAAACTTACGCTTGCATTTATGCCTTTTACAAACTCCTGTATTAAATATGTATTAGTTTTTGCCTCTTCTTTTACCTTGTTTATCGCCATTGGCAATTGTGAAAATTTTTTCACAATACTTAATCCTTGACATCCGATGCCTTCCTTGGGCTTGACTATCACAGGGAAACCTATGTTCTCAATTATCTTTTGACCCTTCTTAACATCTTCGTCAATTACAACTTCATCAGTTTTTGGAACGGGTAATCCGTTTTCCTTTAATCTCTTATAGAGTTTGAGTTTGTTGCATATAGGATTTATCGAATCAGCGCTACAATTTAAAGAATCGATACTCAATTCTTCACTCAGTCTTAGGAAGTTGGAAAGTATTCCCTCAGTCTCTGGCGCTATTAAAAGATGGGCATCAGCATGTCTCAACAAATTCAAAAACTCAGTTTTGAGTTTTTCCTGGGAGTTCACTAAATGAATCTCATTCGCTCTTAATGGTGGTTGAAATGGAGCAAGCCTTGAATCTAAAAGAGTGTCAGTTTGATGACCAGCATCTCTAAAATCGCTCAAAGCTGAGCAGAGCATGCCGTATCCTTCGCTTAAGATGTTTGATGGTAAATTCTTGTCTGAGAATCCACCTCCAGACACGTATTCGAATAGAGCGACCTTCAAATCATATAAAATTAGATTGATCTAGTAAATGAGGTTTGTCTTCATAATTCTGAGGCGGCATTCTTAGGAGAAATGGCAGTCCTTTAATTTATTTCTAAATTTAATAGAAACCTCGCAAAACCTTATTTAGAAGTGAAACCTTTCAACTCGGTAAATTTTAGCAAGAAGGAAGATGTTGGCAATGAGTGATAATGTTAAAAAGATTAAGAGCATGGTTAAGATGGAGCAAGACTATGCTACAAGTCTCTCAACAAGTGTAGAAGGACTGAGCAACGTAGTGGTTCGAGAACTGTTAAGGGGCATAGCTCATGACTCCCAAAAGCATGCAGGTCTTTACAATGCCATCTTGAATCTTATGAAGAGTGAAGGTAAAGCCCTCGATGATCAGGAGTATGATCGGCTTAAATCTGTCATAAAAGAGCATATCAAGGTGGAAAGTAGAATGGTGCGAGAGGTCGAAAAGCTTCTGGCGATTGAGCAGGACAAAAGGATAAAGCATATCATAACAGAGATTTATGAAGATGAAGTCAGGCATCATGCACTAATGAAGCGCCTTTTGGAGGCAGTTATAAGAAAGGAAGCCATCTTAGAGGAAGACGTATGGGACATGATTTGGAGGGATGTGCCAGGCCATGGTGCTCCCCCTGGTTAATTATGATTTATGCAAAGCATCAGTGTAAGTCTCTTAAATTACAGAAGCCTTATCTTCACTTGTTGTAGAATTCATAATAAATGAAGGTTATCCCTGTCATAGATATAATGGGAGGAGTTGCCGTCCATGCTAAAGGTGGTCATAGAGATCATTATCAACCAATAAAGAGCCAATTATGTGATACTTCTAATCCGATAGATTTGGCTTTAGCCTTTAAAAAAAGATTCGGGTTTGAAGAATTGTATATTGCGGACTTGGATAGCATTATGGGGATTGGTAGCAACACGGATATGCTTAGGAGAATCTATGAATCAAGCAATATGAAGATCATAGTAGACTCAGGAGTAAATGATGTTAAAAAAGCAAGAGAACTTCTTCAAGCTGGAGTTGAAAAGATTATCGTTGGGACTGAAACGTTAACAAGTTACGCACCACTAAAGAGTATTCCAAAATTTGTCAATTACGAACACGTTATCGTTTCTATAGATGTAAAAGATGGTAAGATTCTCTCAAAATCTAAAGAAATAGTTAGACTAAGTCCTGAAGGATTAGCAAAAAGACTAGAATTGATGGGCATTAAAGAGATCATAGTATTGGATTTGTCGAGAGTGGGTAGAGAGTTAGGAGTTAACGTTGACTTGATAAGAGGAGTTTTGAAATCTGTTAGTATTCATACTATTATAGGAGGAGGCATCGGAAATATCGATGATATTATTTTACTTCGTGATATGGGTGTCTCTGGAGTACTAGTCTCTACAGCCCTTCATAATTCAAAGATAAAAAAAAGGGATTTGTTGAGATTATAGGAATTATGCATAATATGTGGGCATAGGTGAAGATCTTGTTATGAACCTATCGGGTATCTTAAAGTTCTCCATTTCTACTGTATAGTAATCGCGGAACTTGTTGGCAAGATTGCTTTCCATGGCTTTCATCAAGTCTTCTGGTACATTAGGCTTCACCCAGTAAGTTCTTCCCTCTATGGATTTTACTATTTCCCCATCCTTTACTATTATCTCTCCATCTTTTATGGTGCAAGCAGCCTTGCTCAAGGCTTTGCGAACCTTCTTATAATCACTCGAAGGATTTATTTCTCTTGGATTTACATCGTATATGGCAACATCGGCATCTGCGCCAACTCCTAAATGCCCTTTGTCCTTTAAGCCGAGAATCTTGGCAGTTGCAGCCCTCGTTACAATCGCTATTTCATAGAATGAATATTCACGGTCCATATTGTCTAAGTCGCTTCTAGATCTTGCCCTCTTTGAAATCTTATCAAGAGTTCTTTTCCTTGCTTCCTTGCTCATAAGCCAAGCCATAACCCTAGGATAATGAGTAAAAGGTCCACCGTTTGGATGATCAGTGGTCATGAAGATTCTCCAAGGATCTTTCGCAAGCAAGGCTAACTCTAATCCTATAGTCCACATAGTTGCATGGACAAAGTTGCTCTTCTTGTAGTGTATTGGTACAAGACCTGCACCCTCTTCAGTTTCCACATCAGCGTTTGTCCACTTATTCTTAGTCAGCAAATGCAGCTTGTACTCAAAGGGTCCATCACCTGTCATTGTAGTGGTGTCGGTGAAGATGATTTGACCAAGATCTAGGCTTACATGCTTATTGGCATTGACATACTTCATTATTTCGTGAGCTCCTGATCTCATTGTGATCCAGTCCGAACCAGCATATCCGTTGAACTGAACGTGAGTCAAATGAATTATTGGCTTATCTTCTTCAGCGAGATCCTTGACACTATCCATAGTATCTATGGTAGTTTGATAGTTACCAGGCGTGCCTAGACCATTCGCATGAACATGAATTGGATGAGGTAGATTGAGAAGTTTGTTGACCTTACATAACCCTCTTACTATCTCTTTTGCAGTTACACCAAAGCGAGGGACTGGTTTATCTATTGCTTCAGGTCTTCCCCATAGCACATCCAAGAACTCTACATCTCCCCATTTCCAAGCTTCAACACATCCTGGGTCTACAAGCTTTATGGCATAGCCCTTCGTTGCATCCAGAGTCCAAGCTACATAGGCTGCGCATTCATCAAGTTTGTTATCCCTCAAATACTCCATTACAGACCAGTTATTACCAAACATAACAAGGCAACCCTTATCGAGAATAGGTATGTCTTTGAATTCGTGATGACAGTGTAACATCTTCAAAGGTGGGTTGGCGGGCTCAAAAACGGTTGTATAGCCAAGTACAGCATATCTATAACCTATAGCGAAGCTTGATGGGACGGAATATCCAACACCTGAACGTTTTACTTGAGTTTTGGGTTCAACATCTTTATAGTGATCTTCAGGGCGAAGCATCCTCCCAACATTGCACTTTGGTCCTGCTATATGTGAATGAAGATCGACCCCTCCTGGCATGACAAGCTTGTTCGACGCATCTATCACGTAAGCGTTAGATTCATCTATTTTTTCCACTATTTTGTTGTCTTTTATGGCTATATCCATGACTTCTCCATCAATACCATTTAAAGGATCATAGACAACTCCATTCTTTATCAGTAAATCCATCCTCTATCACCTCCTCTTCGATCTTATAGTATGCAATATCATGCCAACTAATTGTTCATCTGAGTTTATTCCTGGAGGAGGATCAACGACCTTCCTGAGAGGTAAAGGCACCGTATCCATCCTGTAGGCAGATCCTTCAGCCTCTATTCCTGTAAATGCACAAGGCATGACTACTTCTGCAGCAAGAGCCGTCATTGATAAATGAGGGTCTATGACAGCGTAAGGAATTTTACATAGGTTTTGGGCTACATTTTTGGGGAAATGTGCCAACGGATCTGAAGCTACGATAAGGGCAGCATCACACTCTCCTCTTCTCAATAAATCTGTGAACGTTGTTTCCCCAGGACTATACCATGGATAGCCATGGCTCAAGTCTACTGCGTAAGGATATCCTGTCTGCCAAGCAGTTACCTCGTTCATACCAGTTACGTTATAATGCCCTCTCATTGGCATGATGACGAATTTTGTCCATTTGTTAAGATCACGAACAAGAGAGACAGCCATGTCTATGTTTCTCTCCTTTCCTCTGCTCATGGTTAGACCTAGCCCATAAAATAGAACTCCGAATTCACAGCTTCTCATCATCTCTGCTAATTCCTCGACTTGTTCAACTGGCAGCCCAGCAACACTTTCTTCTTCTATATCATCGTATTGCAGAGCCATCCTTAATGCTGACATGAGCTCATAATCCTGGCCTGGAGCCACAGGAATGAAGAGATCGGCAAGCCTTGCACTTGGGGTCTTTCTTACATCTATGACTACGAGCTTTCTTTCTTTTCTCCCTTTTCTAAATCTCCCTTCTGATGAGGCAGAGTATCTTGCCAAATGCCTTGGATGAGATTCTTGGAAGTTGCTCCCCCAATAGACGATAAGATCGGCTCTGTGTCTGACCTCTCCAAGAGTGCATGTAGGCATGCCTTGGTCATGTAATCCTAACGCACTAGGACCATGGCAAGTAACAGTCTGATTGTCTATGATTCCCCCTACTTCTTCAGCAAGCTCTACACCTACAGCTTGGGCTTCACAACCTGAGCAAGCAAAACCATAAATGACAGGGAAATCTGCATTCATCAAGATTTCAGCAGTCCTATCTACAGCCTCCTCCAGACTTACAGGTTTCAACTCGCCATTCTTCCTTACCAATGGGGAGAGATTTCTTTCCTTATAGTAGTTCAAGAATTTTGTAGCCGAAACAGAACATGAGTTTTTTACTTTCGTTATCTTATTGTCCTCAACGGTAGCCTCTATATCATCACATAAACAGCCACATATCGGACAGACAATGTTCTTAATTACTACCAATTTCTTCACCTTCTCAAGTGTTGGCTTAACAACTCCTTTACATTCAAAACTCTCTCTCCTGGGGCTGGTTCCACTTCGGCGGATAAACCTTTAAAGGAAGGCATGCCAGTACTATCTGTATCTGGACCCATGATCATGTTGGCATAAGGGCCGTAAGGGATGAAGATGATCCCGGGCTTATCGATATTCTGTGAAGGATTGCATTTGACTACAATACTACCAAATTGCGTTGTAATGCGTATGGAATCTCCTTCTTTAAGTCCTAATTCTTCAGCATCCTTTGGATGAACTTCACAGATAGATACACTCTCCATGTATTTTTCTGAAACCTTGCTCAATTCTTTTCCCATTCCTTGCTTTAAGCTCCTTCCTGTTAGCAGTATTGCCTTAAATTTCATGGTCTTTCAGGAAAATTGAAAAACCACTCCCTTAACTATTTTTCTTCTTTTATATTTCGATTTTTTAGCGTAAACTGGAATTAGAATTGGAGATTTTGATAACTAACCTTAATTATTTTTGAAGTTTATAGTTAGGAAAATAATTGATGTATATAAAATAGGCTGGTCCTTTAATGATTTAATGGCTTTATGTATTCCATACCTTTACCTTCAAGGGAACCTACCAAAACCTGGTGATAGACTTCCCCACTTCTCTTATCGACAACTTTCTCTAGCCTCCCCATAGCAACTATTTCATCATTAACCTCAAAGATTCCGCCGTACAAGCCTTCGTATGTAGCGACCTTCTTAATATCTTGCACTTTCTTACCCTCTTCTACTATAACTCTTTTCAATGAATAAGTGTGGGGGAGGAAGATAGACTCCGATGAATCGGAAACTACTGCTCTAACCTTTACCATGCCTATGGGAGAAAAGACTTTGTCGCCATAATTCTCAGTGATCTCCGAATCTAGCCTTGCTGGATGTATAGAAAAATTTGTTCCTCTAAATGAGCCATAGTTCCACTTTCTACTATAGATCTTTCTGGCCTCTTCATAAGTCAAAGGATAATCCCGTGCCTTTTCTTTAATCCAATTATGTAAAGCATTCCCGTGAAGTTTTTGAAAATTGCTCTTCTTTTCACTATATAAAGACAGGATAGTTTCTTTAACCCTTAGAGAATTATCCCTTCCATAAACAACAAGGTCTATGTCTGAGAATTCTGGCCTGTAGATGTTTATAAGAATAGATCCTGTTACACCTATACAGCTTAAAGGTGTGCTACTTTTATTTGAGATTAAAGTGGCTAATCCTGCGACTTTCTCCTGCAATTTATCAGGCTTGTCAAGTTTTAATATTTCACCAAGTCTATGCTCAGGTCTATAATGCTCCTTTATCTTATTGTGAGGTACAGATGACATCTGTGTGTTAAAAACATCTGAGTAAAATACGTAATCTGAAAAATCTTTTTTTAGCAATTCTATATTCTTGAGCAAGTGGCTTATAGTATATGATGGCATGGCTCTTGCATACCTCTCTGAACCATTCCCCCACTTCCCAGCAGGATTTGGAAAATATCTGAGGTAAGATAATACCCTATCTTTGGGATGCAAGTAACCAACAACGCAGAAGAAAAAATTTTCAGGGGTTCTTATGAAATCCTTGTCTTTGAAACCTCTTGTAATCATAAAAGAGATAGCAAATATTACCTATTTATTCAGATCGTTTGTAAAATTTTTAAGTTATAGTCACCATAAAGTCTGTTGGCTTGCTTCCCAAAAGAATTCTGAGATAATCTTTGTCGCGAGTGATTACTCTCTCAACTTTGCCTTGAGCGATCACTATTTCATCTTTCTTCGCCTGTTCACAGAATCTCCCTCTAAACGATGCTATCTCTTCTAGTCCATTCAGTCTCTGTCCTTCCATAAATTCAACATCTGTCACTTTGTAGACACATGGTGTAAATATGGATTCAGAGTCATCTAGAATCTTGGCTCTTATCTTTGCGTATCCTTCAGGCTTATAAATTATTTCGCCATACTTCTCTTTAACTTCATTCCAATCTTTAACATATCTTATAAAAAATTCTTTACCTTCGAATACTCCTTGAAAATTCTTTCTAATTTCATGCTTTAAGAAATCTTCAAAGGACATTATCGTATCTTTTACGCGGAATTGATACAATCTTCTTAAACCTTCCATCTTGTATCGCGAGACATAACGCTCAGATGCCAAAAGTCTCTGCACAGTATCACGAACTCGAAGGCAGTTTTTTATGCCGTAGATTATTATATCTATGTCAGATTTATCTGTACAGAGTCCCAACAATATAGAACCAGTTATACCTATCTTCTTCCAAGGTATCTTTGCTTTCTTCTTCAAAATTTTTGCGAAGAGCAGAGCTTGCCTCTCCAATTTACTCATTTGAACATTCTTTCTTAACTTTCTTAGCTTATCATTTGGTCTATAAACATGGATAACGCTCGAAAGATCAACTTCCGGCATATATTCACCAAAGGCATCATCGAAGATTAAGAACTGAGGATATTTCTCCTTTAATATCCTGTATCTTTCATCTATGGAGTATACTTTTCTATATAGTATACTGTCGAGCTCTCTATCGCCTTTAGGGTCTGGGATATACCTAATGAGAGCAATTACCCTTTCTGAAGGATGGCATAATCCCTTTACTTCGAAGATAGTTCCATCGTAAATCTTGATAAAATCCCCTTCACGCAATGTATGATGATCTGTCACTATTCATCTACTTTGATCAGTTCTTTAAATTTATCTAAAAAATAGGAGGGTAGCGAAACTTGGCGAGAAGCACTATCTTTGGCATTCCTGCTATGGATGGCTTTCTCATTCTGATGAAGATGTAAACAGCTACGACGGCTATTACTACAATGCCTATGCCTATTGCCAACCAGACCCACAACTCCAATGGTGCACTAGGCCCTAAGAGATTGGTCTCCATCAATTTCATTCTCATCATCAATCGCTCATCTGACCTTCTTTTCTGTAGCTCCATGACGCTACCGCCAACATTAGAAGAATAATATTGCTCGTAGATAAAATCCGATGTTCTATAACTAACTACAAAAGCATCGAAAGTTCCTGCATCCACTGTTACTCTATCCAAAGTGTTGCCAACAGTGTAGTTTCGAGCGAGATGAGTAGTCTTCGTATATGGAGGTTCTCCAGGAAAAGTTGCTGTCTCAGTCTTTGATAGACTGACATTCCATCTCTTTCCTTCTGTTAGAGGGAAGTCGAGTTCCTTAAGTGGAGGATCATAGGTTATATTAGAGATTTGATAAAGAGTAAATTCTTCCCCTGTCTTTAGCCAATATTCCATATCTTCCTTAACAGTACGCAGATCTGACTTAAGTAAGTAGACCATACTTTTGACATTTAAGACGATAGTTGTAATATTCGTCATTACTACGAAGCAATCATATGTCGTTGTATCGACAGTAACACTGGCTTCTCCAATAATCTCTCTAACAGTAGTTCCATTCGCTACAACATTACCTGTGTCAGGATCGAGGTATTCGACTTTATACGTCCAACGGTTACCTACAGAAAGGGATGGTTTTTGTGCTTCAGTAGCATCAACTTGGGGCGTTAATATAGCAGGTAGTATCATCAAGAAGACGAAAGCCATGGCAAGGGTTTTCCTAACTTCTTTTTGCATTGTTATCACGACGCTTCAACTTATATACTGCAGATATTTAAAGAATAAGTTGCTCGAACGAGTTAAACGATCTAGTCAAGAATTAAAACATAAAACATATCTTTGAATATTTATTTTAGCGAACATAATGAAGGATTATTACAAAAGAATGGCTGACGAGATAATGATGGCGGCTCAGCTTGCTTCAGCTTTAGAGGTAAGCGGCACACCAAAGCCTGGCAATGTCCATAGAAATGCAGACTTCATAGATACAAGATTTGAGCATTACTTGGCTGGCTCTATAGCCATTGGACCTCATATAAGGGAGGTTGCACTAAAGGGCATTGATGCAAGCCTAAATCTAATTAAGCTCAGCGAAATGAGGATTGGAAGGCATGTTAAAGAATCTGTTCATGAGGTGAAGCTATGGCACAAAGGAGGAAATACCCATTTGGGCATAATCTTGCTCTTCATCCCATTGGCAGCAGCGGCAGGATTCATGATTTCAAAATCTAAGATAGAGCCTAATGAATTGCGTTCAAACCTATCCAAGATTATGAGGGAAACTACCTATCAAGATGCCATAGATGTTTGGGATGCCATTCTCGAATCTAGCGTCTCAGCCCTGGGTAGTTTAGAGGCAGAAGTTGCACCGGACCTTATGAGCATTGATGCAAAGAGCGAGATATTGGAGAAAAAACTCAGCCTATACGATTTGATGAAGATTTCTTCTAAATGGGATAATATAGCTAAGGAACTAACAACAGGTATGAGAATTTCTTTTGATTTAGGCTATAGGACCCTTTCAGATGTCTATGAAAAGACAGGCGATATTAACACAGCAACTGTGCACACCTTTTTAACTATATTGGCAAAGCATCCTGATACACTTATCGCCAGAAAAGTTGGACTAAGGCATACACAAGACATAAGCAAAGCAGTTAAAATAGGGTTGGTGGAAGCCAAAAAGATTTCAAGACAAGCTGAGATAATATTAACATTGGGAGGGCTAACTTCTAAGAATGGTAGAATGGAATTAGATCGCTTTGATAAGAAGTTAAGAGATCCTAGGAATAAATTGAACCCTGGTACGACCGCAGATATTGTGGCTTCATCCTTGATGATTGCCATTTTATGTGGAATGAGGGTATAGGGAGATCATGTATGGAATAAGAATAAAAACTTCTTTTATTGACTATGCTTAAGCGGAGTTGGTCTAGCCTGGTCAGGATGTCAGCCCCCCAAGCTGAAGGTCGCGGGTTCAAATCCCGCACTCCGCATACATTGGGGAGTTAAATACGCATCTTTTTTTACTATAGTGCAAAAAGGATGTCAGGAGACCTTGCCATTTGTCAAAAACGGACTCAAGCAAAAATGAAGCATTCAACATCGAATTTCCCTCGGAATTCTCTGGGCTTTTCCACAGACATTATGACGACTCCCTCTCTGACATGGATTAAAGATATGAGATACCTTAAACTTAGGTCG
>CALLJF010000033.1 GCA_938091495.1 uncultured Nitrososphaerales archaeon
TCAAGCATGGATAGTAATCATCAAAGCCATCAATCCTATTCTAGATACTGAATGGTTCTCTCTTGAACCAAGACATCCCTTCGAGTCCTAAGAGGAAAAGATCTGACCATCAAGTCAAAATGATGCTAATTTAACACCGCCGCGCTAAGAGACGAAAAGTTTATAATTACCAAAGGGTAATTACTATTTAAAAAATGTCGCAAGGTGGAGTTTTAGAAAAAACGAAGAACTACAGTACTGCTGCTACTATGTTCAAGGTTCTAAGCAACATGAATAGGCTTAGGATAATAACGTGCTTGGAGAAAGAATCTTGTTCTTTTGGAGAACTTTTGAAAGAATTAGCCATAAATCCGAAAGTCCTTAACGACCATCTCAACATTTTGATTGCTAACAAGCTCGTTGCAAAATCTTATCCCTATAGAGTGTACGCATTAACTCCAGTAGGTCGTGTAATCAAACAAGGATTAGACGCCTTCAATGGCTATATTACAAAGATAGCTTATGCTATTAAGGAGGAGTAACAAAGGTGACAACAAAGCTATCCATCAACGAATTAGAGTCAAGTTTTGCCAAGATTAAAGGGCTGGAGCTACTTATAGGAAAAATAGTTGAGGAAGAATGGGATGAGATTGTCGGTCCTACCCCTTATCCATCTATAACTGATTTAAGAACTTGGGATCATCGCCTCCTCCAGAGATATGAACCTTTTTACTCTCCTCTCTGTGATATGTGCTGTCTTTGCACTTTTGGAAAATGTGATTTGACTAAAGGAAAGAAGGGCTCTTGTGGTATAGACATCAGAAGCCAGCAAGGAAAGATAGTTTTAATTGCTTGTCTTATGGGCGCAGCATGCCATGCTACTCATGCCCGTCATATCGTCAATTATTTGATTGAAAAGAAAGGTCGAGACTACCCTATTCATCTTGGGGAAGAAATCGAACTCGAAGCCCCTCTAATTCGCTTGGTTGCTGGTATTAAACCTAAGAAACTTGGCGATCTTGAAGAAGTTCTTGATTATATTGAACGACAAATAACTCACCTTCTTTCAGCAACAGCTACAGGGCAAGAGGAAAGTTACATAGACTTTGAATCAAAAGCCTTGCATGCAGGTATGGTGGATAACGTTGCTCTGGAAGTGGCAGATATCGCTCAAATCTCAGCACTAAGATTTCCCAAAGGAGATCCCGATGCCCCTCTTGTAGATCTAGGAATGGGTGTAATTGATAAGACTAAGCCTGTAATACTGTGCGTTGGACATAACGTTGCTCCAGGTTCAGAAGTAATAAATTATCTTGAGAAGTCAGGCATTTATGGCTCTGTCGAAGTTGCTGGCATATGCTGTACAGCCCATGACCTAACTAGATACTCTACTGGTGCAAAGATAGTAGGCCCTCTATCAAGGCAACTGATCTTCGTTAGATCTGGGGTAGCAGATGTTATAATCCTTGATCAAGAGTGTATTAGAACAGACATAATAGACGAGGCTAAGAAGGTTGGAACAAGGGTTATCACTACCATAGACCAAGTCTGTGCAGGGCTTCCAGATATGACGAAGAGCCCTATCGAATCTATAATAAAAGAACTTGTATCAGGGAGCGTTCCTGCAGTTCTTATACACGATCCAGCAAAGGCTGGCGAAGTGGCTGTCAAGGTAGCTTTAGAGATCGCTCCTAACAGAAGAGCAAGAATTGTCTCAGATGAACAAGAAGTTCTTGATGCAATTTTAAGGTGCAAAGATTGTGGACGTTGTAGAAGGAACTGCCCCATAGATTTACCCATAAATGAAGCAGTCTACGCTTCTCATGAGAAGAATTTCGATTTATTGGCTGAAATTTATAATCAATGCTTGTTATGTGGTAGATGTGAGAGTGAGTGCCCTGAGCACATACCCATAGTCTCTGCGATAAGAGTAGCAGCCATGGAAAAGATAAGGAATGAGAAGTATAAGATAAGGTCAGGAAGAGGGCCCATAAAAGATACTGAAATTAGAAAGGTTGGAAGACCCATAGTAATGGGAGAGATACCGGGGGTAATAGCTTTTGTAGGTTGCGCAAATTACCCAAATGGCAATAAGGAATTAGTAGAGATGGCTGATGAATTTGCGAAGAGAAGATACATAGTTGTTGCTTCAGGCTGTGCAGCCATGGATATTGCCCGCTATAAAGATGAGGATGGCCAAACTTTATATGAAAAATACGCAGGAGATTTTGACGCAGGTTGTATTCTTAACACAGGTTCATGTGTATCTAACGCCCATATAATAGGCGCCGCTGTAAAAATTGCTAATATATTTGCGAATAGAAAGTTGAGAGGAAACTTTGAGGAGATAGCAGACTATATCTTAAACAGAATAGGTGCAGTAGCCATAGCCTGGGGAGCTCAGCATCAGAAAGCAGCCTCAATAGCAACAGGTGCAAATAGACTAGGCATACCAGTAATTTTAGGTCCTCAAGGAGTTAAGTATCGTAGAGCTTACCTTGGAAGGGCAGATAAGAAGGAAAACTGGATTGTCTATAATGCAAGGACAGGCGAAAAAGTTTATGCTGGACCTGCTCCTGAGCATCTGCTATACGTTACAGAATCAAAGGAAGAAGCCATTGTAACTGCAGCGAGGCTTGTAATGAGACCGAACGACACAAACAAAGGTAGAATGATCAAACTTTCACATTATATAGACCTTCATCAGAAACTTTATGGTATACTCCCAGAGGATCTTCATCTATTCGTTAGGACTGAGGCAGACCTACCTTTAACTATGAAAGATCAACTGTTAAAAATGCTTAAAAAAAGAGGCTGGGAACCTATGGAGCTTCCAGACCCTACACTATTAGAAAGACAGATTATTAGGAGGGAGTAAAAATGTCAGCAACACCATGGCAAATAGGAGACGTACCAGGTCCAAAGCAAGCTCACATCCTAAGACCGGAGGTGTTTCCGAAAATAGTCAAGACTTTGAAAAGGCCTTTGATAGTAGTAGGGAGCAGAAAGGAAGTTTCAGAAGACAAAGATATAGCAAACAATATAGTAATAATGGCTAAATCAATGAACTCGCCCTTGGTCGTCTCTCCCAGTGTTTTCAAGAACTTCATGAAATTTAAAGACGTAAAAGTAGTGTGCATGGGCATCGAAGATTTGGTGAACCATCTAAAAGAGAAAGAATGGAAAGGCTTTGATGATAAGGGAAATTATGACTCTATTCTATTCGTTGGAGGCGTATACTATTTTCAATCTCAAATGCTTTCTACGCTAAAACATTTTGCCCCTCATTTGAAGACTTTTTCAATGGATAGATTCTATCATCCGAATGCAGAATTCTCTTTCGAGAATATGAGCGAAGTTAGATGGGTGCAAGAATTCAGGGGCATGGTTGAAACGATAAAATCATCTTCAGTTAGTTGAGGCGATATAAATGGTTGACAAATATGATGAATTTAGTGAAAAAAGCGGGATAACAGGGCTTGAGAGGCCTGAATTTCCTGTTGATGTTGGAGAGATGTATGAGGGGGAAAGAATTCGTAAGCCAGATATGTATTTAGAGTTTGGTGGCATGAACGTTAATAAGAAATGGGAGTTAGTCCTGACAAGACCTAAGGATCAATTAGAAGATGGAAAAATTACGATAATAGGCCCTGATTTATCAGAAATGACTCCCGGGGGCAGCTATCCTATAGGGATATTGGTGGAAGTGGCTGGTGATAAGGTGGAGAAGGATTTAGAAGGAGTTTTGGAGAGAAAGGTTCACTACTTTACAAACTACATCGATGGAGTTATGCACCTCAATCAAAGATATGATATTTGGATAAGAATCAGCAAAAGAGCCTATCAGAAAGGTTTGAATTCCTTAGTCTGGATCGGAAAAATTCTTGCATGGCTCTATAAATCTAGTTTCCCTGTTATAGAAAAGATACAGATAACCATTTACACAGAAAAGGCAAAAGTTGAAGAGTTATTTCCTACAGCTATGGATACATGGAGTAAAAGGGATGATAGAGCAAGAACCTTGAAGGATGAGGAAGTCAACGAATTTTATACATGCGCTATGTGCCAGTCTTTCGCACCTAGCCATACGTGTGTCATAACTCCAAACAGAATTGGCTTATGTGGATCCGTAAGCTGGTTCGATGCTAGAGCTGCTTACAACATAGACCCCAATGGTCCCAACTTCCCAATTCCTAAAGGCGAATGCTTAGACCCTATAAAAGGTATTTATGAAGGTATAAATAAAGTGGTTCAAGAGAAGTCTTTAGGTACTATAAAATCCATTTCGCTTTATAGCATGTTCGACAATCCTCACACTTCTTGTGGTTGCTTTGAAGGTATAGCCTTCTACATACCTGAAGTTGATGGAATAGGCATCGTGCATCGTGATTTTAAGGGGCAAACTGTTAACGGCCTAACCTTCTCATCCATGGCAGGGCATACAAGCGGAGGGACTCAGAATCCCGGATTTAATGGAATTGCTATAGAATATTTGAGATCATCGAAATTCCTTCAAGCCGATGGAGGGTGGGAGAGAGTTGTCTGGGTGCCCTCTGAAATCAAAGAAAGGGTAAAAGATTCCATACCTAAACATATTTTTGACAAAGTAGCCACTGAAGTTGAATGCAAAACCATAGGCGAGTTGAAAGAGTTTCTAAAGAGCAGGGAACATCCTGTAGTGAGTCGTTGGAAGGTTGAGGAAGTTAAAGAAGTTCCTAAAGAAGAAGTTAAAGAAGAGGCACCAGAGGTTGTTTTGCCAACCCAACTCCCTACTGGCATTGAGATACCAACCCAAGGTGGAATAAGGATAATTCTAAAGAATGTCAAGATAACAGCAGAGAAGGTCATTATAAAACGCGAAAAGAGTTAGTGATTTATTTTGAGAATGCAAAAACCTAAAAAAATTACGAGTGAATGAAAAATGGCAGTCTTCTTTGGAGATGATTATGAGGAAAAGGAAGAGGCAAAGGCTCTGATAAAGAGCCTGGCCAAGCTCATAGAAAAGCTTGGCGATTTGGAGATAGAGAATGTCGAGATAAGGGCTGAAGAGCTTACTCTTATCCTTCAACCTATGATAGGAGTCATGGCACAGGCACCTCAATTACTACCAAAGGTTGAAAAAGCGATAGAAACTCTACTCAAAACGGAGTTCTCACCACCTATAGAAACCTATCCGGGACAGATCGCTGAAGTTCAAATAGGAGCTACAAGGTCTGATGGCGGCTCTAGGAAAAAAGTCGTAAGGATAGGCGGGGAGAAGACTATGCCATTCTATAGTTTTGAGGCTTTGAACCCAAATAGGCTTGCCTTTGCTATGGATGTATTTGATATGCCTGTAGCACTGGCAAAATCAGTAAAACAACACTTTGAAGATGTTATGCATGATCCTGCTGATTGGGCGAAGAGATGCGTCGAAGATTTTGGCGCTGAGATTATTTCTCTTAACCTAATAAGCACTGATCCATTGATAAAAGACACATCTACGAAGGATGCTGCTAAGACTGTTGAAAGAGTTTTGCAGGCTATAGATGTACCATTAATAATAGGAGGATCGGGTAACAAGGCTAAAGATCCATATGTTCTTGAGGCTGCTGCTGAGGTGGCAAGTGGTGAAAGATGCGTCCTTAATTCTGCCAATGTGGATAATGATTACAAAAGGATAGCAAGAGCAGCTAAGAAGTATGGCCATATAGTCGTAGCTTTCACTCCCATGGATATTAACAACCAGAAGAAGCTCAATAGGCTTCTTCTTGATGAGGGCTTGTCGAAGGAGCAAATAATAATCGATCCAACTACTGCAGCTCTTGGCTACGGTCTTGACTACACTCTTAGCCTAATGGAAAGGATTAAGCTTGCAGGCCTTCTTGGCGATTCTGATTTACAGATGCCCATACTTGCTTCAACGAGTAACAGTTGGGGTGCCAGAGAAGCTTGGATGAAGTCTGAAGAGTGGGGGCCAAGAGAGTACAGAGGACCCCTTTGGGAAACTGTGACAACGATTACGGCTATGATGGCTGGAGGCGACCTTTTCATGTTGAGTCATCCTGCAACTGTTAGAGTTATAAAGGGATTAATGGAGGATTTGTACGGAGAAGTCGATACAGATCAAAGGATTCAAGACTGGATAACCGATATAGGGATGTGAAATCATGCCAGAAAAAGTGACCTTACTCTCAGTCTATCGTTTCCTTCCTCAGACGAACTGTGGAGAGTGTGGAGAACCTAATTGTATGGCCTTCGCCTCTAAGCTTTTGGAGAGAAAGTTTACTCCAGAAAATTGTCCTCCGTTGAAGAAGCCGAAGTATAAAGAACAAATGGCTAAACTAATCGAGCTTATAGCCCCTCCTATAAAAGAAGTAACGATAGGCACAGGGAATAGCATAGTAAAGATAGGAGGTAAAGAAGTCATGTATAGGCATGAGCTTACTTATCATAACCCTACAGCAATAGCAATAGATGTAAGTGATACGATGGATGATGGCAAAATTGTTGAGACATGTAAAGCCATAGAAAATATCTCTTTAGTTAGAATAGGGGAAACTCTCAAGTTAAATATGGTAGCTGTTAGATGCGCATCAAAGGATCCTGATAGATTCTCTTATGTGACATCTCTTGTGGCAAGAAGTTGTAATCTTCCTTTAATTCTCTGCTCTTTTGATCCTAAGAGTCTTAAGGCTGCTTTAGAAAAAGGGCAAGTAGCCAACAAAAGACCATTGTTATATGCTGTATCAGAGGAGAACTGGAGAGAAGTTTCAGAGTTGGCTAAGCAGTATGATTGCCCAGTAGTTATCTTTGCGCCCAACAATTTAACGCTATTAAAATCCTTAATCAAGACTTTACAGGCTATAGGAATTCGTGATATAGTCATGGACCCAGGCTCATACACAGAAGGCAAACTTCTAAAGGATAGCATTAACAACTTGGTCATGATAAGAAGGGCAGCCATACAAAGAGGAGACAAAGACCTAGGCTATCCTATCATGGCTGTGCCAGCGATCATATGGATGGGAGAGAAGCAAGACCCCATAACTGCATCATATAAAGAAGCCTATATCGCATCTTTATTCATGAATAGATATGCAGACTTGCTCATAATGCACACCTTAGAAACTTGGGCCTTACTTCCAGTGCTTACTCTAAGGCAGAATATATACACCGACCCAAGAAAGCCAGTATCAGTGGAACCAGGCCTTCGCATTATAGGTAAGCCGGACGAGAAATCACCAGTATTTCTCACGACAAATTTTGCGCTAACATACTTCACAGTAGCCAACGACCTTGAATCTGCGGGGATAAACTGCTTCCTGCTAGTATTGAATACTGAAGGACTAGCTGTAGAGGTGTCAGTGGCAGGAGGACAGTTCAATTCGTCTAATGTGAGAGATCTATTTTTATCTTCAGGTGTAGAAAAGATGGTGAAGCACAATAAACTTATCATCCCTGGCATGGCGGCAAGGCTGAAAGGGGATATCGAGGACTCAACTAACTGGGAAGTGATAGTAGGCCCTAGGGATTCATCACAGATAAAGAGCTTTCTTACAAAATATTGGGCTTAATGGGTGAATCATGAGGTTCCATATAGAAGTTGTTCATCCTGAAAGATGTATTGGCTGCTATAGCTGTGTTTACGCATGTTCAAGACATCTATTCAATATTATAGACCCATCTAAAGTAGCAGTATTCGTGAGAGTTAACGGAACTCTTGCAAACCCTTTCACAGTCATAACTTGTAGATTTTGTAAGAATCCAGAATGTGCTTTAGTCTGTCCTAGAGGCGCTTTACAGCCTTTGCCAGAAGGAGGAATAACTTTGATAGCATCGAAATGTGAAGGCTGCAAGACCTTTGATTGTATAAATGCATGCATGATTAGAGCACTGGCTTTAGATAAAATAACGAATCTTCCAATAATATGTGATAGATGTGGAGATTGTGCCAAATATTGCCCTCATAACGTTTTCAAGTATGAGGAGATGAAATGATTGCCAATTAGAATTCTTTATGTCAATCTCTCAGAAAGATCGAGCAGAGTAGTAGATAGACCAGATTTATTCTCTAAATATCTCGGTGGCGCAGGCATAGCTTCAAAACTTCTCCTTGAAGAAGTTAGACCAGGCATAGACCCCTTCTCTCCCGAGACACCGATAATCTTCGCAGCAGGTTATATGACTGGGGTTTTTCCATGCATGGTCAAAGCAATAGCTATGTTCAAGTCTCCTTTGACAAAAAACCTAGGAGAATCCCATTCTGGAGGCCACTTTGCAAGCGCTCTAAGGTTTGCTGGTTATGATGCATTAGTTATTCATGGAGCATCTGAGCATCCTATCATTATAAAGATAATAGATGATGAAGTAAAAGTTAAAATGGCTGATTCCCTCTGGGGGCTATCACCTTTAGATGTTGAAAAGGCCCTTAGAGAATGTAGTTACGAAGGAATGCAGAGTGTAATAAGCTGTGGAAAGGCTGGAGAGAATCTTGTATGTTACAGCAATGTGATAGTTGATAGATTTCATCATTTTGGAAGACTAGGTCTTGGAGCTATATTTGGAAGCAAGAAGCTGAAAGCCATCTCGATCCTGGGAAGAAAAGGGATCTCATTAAAGAACCCCTTGGCTGTGAAGGAGGTTTATGAAAAATTGCATCATAAAGTTGTTATAAGCGATGAAATGTCAAAATATCATAATCTCGGGACATCGGCTAATATGCTTGAGCTAAACGAGTTGGGAGCTTTGCCCACCCATAATTTTAAGGAATCAAGGTTCAAGGATGCTGAGAGAATATCTGGAGAAACTATGGCTGAATCCTTATTGAGAAGAAAGATTTCATGCCCTGGATGTCCTATAGCATGCATACACTTGGCAGGATTGAAGACTAGCTTTGCCCCTGAGCATGAAAGAGGTAAAAAGGAGATATTTCATGAAGAAGTGTTAGTCCCATACAATTATGAGGCTATGTATGCATTAGGAAACAACCTTCTAATAAAGGACAAAAGGGATTTGATTCTTCTCATATATCGTTGTGAAAGTCTTGGCTTAGACGCTATGATGATGGGAACAGTTTTGGCATGGGTTACAGAGGCTTTTGAAGAAGGTAGAATAACCCTTGATGAAACTCTCGGAATAAAACCTGCATGGGGAGACGCTGAAGCATATATTAAAATAATTGATAATACAGTGGAAATGAAGAATAAATTTTATGCCAAGTTAGCCCAAGGTGTAGTAGCAGCTTCTGAAAAGTATGGTGGAAGAGAATATGCCATGGCATTAGGTAACAATGGTATGGCTGGATACATAACTGGTTATGGGGCCATATTAGGACCTTTAGTAGGAGCGAGGCACTCACATCTTAGCAACTCTGGATATAGTATAGATCAGAAGATTATGAATAAGCCTATAAGTATTGAGCAGATGGTTGACTTTTTGATAGACCAAGAGGACTGGCTTTACGTTCTTTTTTCTTTAGGAGCTTGCTACTTTGCCAGAAGGATCTACAGCGAGGAAGTTGTCTGTGAAGCTCTTAAAGCTCTAGGCATAGATAAGACCCAGGATGAATTGATGAAGATGGGCAAAGAAATTTTTCATAATTTATATAAATTTAAGGTTAGAGAAGGTTTTGAGTTAAGTGAGCAAAATATACCTAAAAGAATCTTTGAAGTTCAAACCCCTCATGGCAAGCTTGAATTTGAGAAGATTAAAAGCATGATAGACTATTACATAAAGAAGAGAGAAAAGGAAGGTCTTCATTTAAAACCTGAGGAGAAGGCTTTGAAGGAGCTTCTTAAATGATCGATTATATAATTTATTAACTTCTTTTACTAGATAAATAGTGATAGTTTTGTGTGAATTCAAAGTCATCAACAAAGAAGCCAAGAAAGAGCGAAAAGTTGGAGAGGATATAGTCTATGCGAAATTTAGCGAAGATCACGTTTTGCTCAGAGATATCCTTGGAGGAGCCACTAAAATTCATGGAGCCATAATAGAGGAAGTGGACGTAAATTCAGAAATCTTAAAATTGGCAAGTTCACCTATAATTATAAAAATAAATAAGTTCTTGAATGCTTGTCAAAAGTGTGATTCTGAGAAAGTTTACGATAAAAAATTGGAAGCTCTTTGGGAGGATGTAAAAGCTTCCGGCGACGAGGCTATTCGTACGCTCTGGAAGAAGTATGGAAAGTGAGAAATTGACCTTTAGCATAGCGGTATCAGGCAAAGGCGGGACTGGCAAGACAACCATTACAGCCCTTCTAGTAAGGGCTTTGATCAAAAAAGTAAATGGACCCATACTTGTAATAGACGCTGATCCAAACTCTAACTTGAACGAGGCTTTAGGAATAAATATCAATAATACTATAGGAGATTTGAGGGAGAGTTTTCTTAAGAACAAAGATAACCTTCCACCAGAGCAGTCAAAGGAAGATTACCTCAACTATCTTATTCAAAGCTCTATTATAGAGACTGATGATTATGATTTTATCGCCATGGGAAGGCCTGAAGGACCTGGCTGTTACTGCTTTATCAATAACATATTGAGAAAAATATTAGACACAATCTCTCACCACTATCCTTTGGTGTTAATAGATACAGAGGCTGGCCTCGAGCATTTTAGCAGAAGAACCACTAGAGACTTAGACTTGCTTTTGGTTGCTACAGACCCGACTATTAGTGGTGCTAGAACAGCGAAAAGGATAAAGGAGCTCTGCAAAGAGTTGCACATAAACATTGAAAAGACTCTCCTGATTGTGAATAGAGTACCCCCTTCTATGAAAGAAAGAATTGATGAAGTGATAAAAGCATCTGGGATGGACTACTTAAGCATGATCCCTGAAGACCCTTTGATACAACAGTTCAACGCAGAAGGAAAGCCTTTATTTGATTTGCCTTCTTCATGTATAGCCTTAAAAGCTGTTGACAATCTTGTAAACGGGCTTATTCTTCAGTTAATTACAACATAATTTTGGCGATTATTAATGAAGTTAGCCATAGCTGGAAAAGGAGGAGTTGGTAAGACTACTTTAGCAGGAGTCCTTGCAAGATTGTTGGCTAAGGGTGGTTACAAGGTTATTACAATAGATGCAGACCCTGCCATGAACCTTTCCTCTGTTTTAGGGATAGACCAAGAAACCGCTTCAAAAATAATCCCTATAAGCGAAAACTACGATCTAATCGAAGAAAGGACAGGGGCAAGGCCTGGCTCTTCAGGCTCTGTCTTTAGTTTAACGCCGTCCGTTCACGATATAGCTGAGAAGTACGGAGTTCTAGGTCCTGACAATACTAGGTTAATTATAATGGGAACTGTCAAGTCTGGCGGTTCTGGTTGCATGTGCCCTGCGAATTCATTGTTAAGGGCTTTGCTAAGACATATCTTGATCAATAGAAAAGATGCTGTCATAATGGATATGGAAGCTGGGTTAGAGCATCTAGGGAGAGGAACTGTTAAAGGAGTTGATGCCATTTTAAGCGTAGTTGAACCGAGAGTGCAATCCATAGAGACTGCTAATAGAATTTCAAAACTTGCTCGAGACATAGGAGTGAATTCAATATTTACCATTGGTAATAAAGTGAAAAATGAAGAAGAGAAGAATTTTCTTTATGATACGCTGAACAAAATAAACCTTCCAATAATTGGTGTTATTCCTTACGATGAGGCTATAGCTAAGTCTGATATGCTAAGAGTTTCTCCTATTGACTTTGCACCTAACTCCCCAGCTATAAAAGCCATAGATGCTATAAAAGAAATTCTGATGAAATACTACACTTGATCCTTCTTTTCTAGACTCTTTACGATAAGAAACTGCTTTTATCATTTTTAATTCAAAGTTGTATTAGAAGATCAACAGTATGGCAATGGGTACAAGGATGCCTATTATCAAAGCGAGGACTATGAAGACCGCTATAGCCAGCAAAGCTATGCCAAAAGCCTGTAACCAACCTGTGCTAAAGCTCGCTTTGTAGACCCAAAGCCAGAAGATAAAAGCAAGAACCAAAGCCAGTAAGGCTGCTTGGCTAACGCCCAAAAATCCTAGGAAGATTATTGCAAGGGTTCGAACGGATGCGAACACTATAGGACCAAGCAAAGTAGCCAGCATAGCTTGACCGAAACTTGCTTTGCCTCCTTTGATTATCTTCGCTGCTATGTAGATTGGTATGGATACAATTATCCACATTAGAACGAAAATAGCAAGAACCAAGAGAATGTAAGCTAAGCCAAAAGCCATATCATGAAAATTCAAAGTCTTGTATAAAAATTTTAACTTTTTCTATATGACAGTTTCATTATTGCAAGCATGAATACTAAAACAAAGATTATCGAATTTGTCCAAATAATGAACAAATCTGATCTGCTAAAGCCATAAACAATCCAAGACGTAGCTGCTATTATCAATAGAAGCAAAGTATAGAATGAGAGATCTTCAGCCTTCTTTGTCTTGAAAGTCTTTACTACTTGAGGGAAGAAGCCTACTGATGAGGCTATCAATGCTATGAATCCAACTATCTGAAAGGCATCCATAATGATATTGTTCTTTATCCATATATATTTAAAAGCCTCTATACCATGAAAATATTTTTTCCTTAATACTCTTTTTCCATGATTTCATCCTTCAGAGTAGATAAAATTTATAAAAATATAGTGATTTTTATCTTTGAATTTTGGTATCTCTGAATCAGGATAAGACTTTCTAAACCTTGTGTTATCTCCCACAATTCAGGGTCCTCTGCTGATAAACCTGTAGCAGTTATATAAAACCATATTTATACAGAAACTGGAATCACGACAGTGAAGTTATTATCGATTAAATATTTTATTAAACAAAGAGGACAGCCATTCAACTAAATTAAAACCTTTGTTTTCTGGTGATGTTGTCCACACAGGAGGGTCGCACAAGTATTTTGAATTTGAAGTGTATATTCCTTTAGCATAACACTGACCAGTCCCAGGATTAGGACCATTAGCATCGTCAACGCAACAATATGAAGGGGTACAGTCTGAATTATGTACACAAGGACCACATAATGTACAAGTATAATTAGGATTTACATTATTTTGTGGCGGACTATTACTCTAGCATATCTATTCGGATAATTTGTGCATGTTATACCTTTGTTTACACAATCAGCATCATTGCAGCAAAAATTAGGGGGAGAATAAACTTCTATATACGGATCTCTCCAATGCCACCCATGAGCTGTGGTATAAACACATGTCAAAGTATAACCAGCAGAATGAGTTACTGTCTGGCCGCATTTAGAGGAATCGCATTTTATACCATTACAGTTCCTGTCGCAAAATATTGACTTGTCTTTGTCGCTTCTATAGCCTGGATATACTTCATCGCAAGCAGCAGAAGCAGTGCAAGCAGATTCACATGTATTAAATTCAACATAATTATTACAATCACCAGCTATGACACAGCCTTCTTTATAACCACTAAACTTTACACAATCACCTTCGCTTTTGTCGTATTTTTCCTTCGTCTATAAACGCATCGCAATTCCAACCACCTCCTCTTTTACATATCTGTGCTTCCGGACCTGAACAAAAAACCAGCTACACTACCTTCACGTCTGTAAAATAACCTATAACACATGAAGTAAATGGAATACCATAGAAATCCTTAATATTCGTATCATATGGTGTACAACTAGAATCGAGATATCCGAAGTATACGGCATTCGAATCTCCTATATAACAGTAACTATCTAACACACAGGCTACACCTCTGAAATGGAGGATTGAAACTTACAAGAAATTTGGTTTAGTTAAAGGGAAACATTATGATAAATTGTTTCTCTCAAACTTGATTGGATACCATTCCAGCCCATTACCTTTAACGATTTCTCTGTAGACCAAAGTGTTTTTTTATCCGGCAAGATTTATCGGTGATGGATATGCTCGGAGCTATAAAAGAGTTACGGACATATCCAGTTGGGCCCGTGGCTCAGCATGGATAGAGCATCGGCCCTCTATTTTTTGAGGATAGCCGGGGGTCGTGGGTTCAAATCCCACCGGGCCCGCCTTTTATTTTAAATCCATTAAAAAGCCCATTAAGCCTATGTGGATTATCTTAACTATACTTTAAAGTCAGAGTTGAATCGAATAAAACTTAAAAGAAAAACAAATTTTATTAATTATGGTGTTTAACTTTGGCTAAAGCATTAGTGTTGATCGCACCAGGATTTGAGGAAATAGAAGCATCGACTATTGTGGACATCTTAAGAAGATGTAATGTGGAAGTAACCATGGTTGGTTTAAAGCCAGATGTAATAGAAGGCTCACATAGGATAGGATTTAGAATTGATAAATCCATTGAAGAGGTATCTGTAAAAGACTTTGATGCAGTTATCTGTCCAGGCGGGTCTCCTGGTTATGAAAACCTTAGGAAAGACCAAAGAGTATTAAGCATGATTAGAGAGGCTTTTAATTCTAATAAACTTGTGGCTGCAATCTGTGCAAGTCCGGCAGTCCTTTCAGATGCAGGTATTCTTGAAGGAAAATCATGTACTATATACCCAGGTATGGAAGAAGAAATTAAAAAAGGAGGAGGTAAGCTCAAAAGAGGTTTAGTTGTAGTTGATGGAAATATAGTAACTAGTAGAGGACCAGCAACAGCCCTTCTATTCGCCCTTAAATTAGCTGAAAAGCTGGTAGGAAAAGAGGTTGCCAAAAAGGTTAGAAAAGAGACCTTAGCGGATACTGCTTTAAAATATAAACTATAAAGAGCAGATAGAAGGAGACAAAAATTTTCATATTAAAGGTAGACCCCATATAGATAGTATTTCCCGCTTTTAACTGGAGGTCTAAAAAATGAGAACATTGATATATGTTCCAAGGATGTACAGAAAGGATGAATTCGAAAAACTAACTTCTGAAATTCCGGAAGATTTTGATGTGCGATCAGAAGAGTTCTGGAACTATGTAGAAAGTAAATTAAAGCCCTTTGTTGGGCATATTCACAAGGTATACTACGAATCATTGTATAAAGGTGGTGAGGAAGGCATGAAAATTCTTAATTCATTCAATAATAGAGATTATTCAATTATCAAAGAACTGGTTGAAAAAGGCGCAAAACTTCAGGAAACTGAGGATCGTTTGCTGGTTTTAGAGACCCAAGCTTGGCTTGAGCAAGCAAGAAGCAAATCAGATATTATAATTAAAGAGATGTATGATAAATGCATAGGAGACCGAAGCAAGCATATTTCGAACGTAATTGATCAAACATTAAAAGATAATGAAATTGGTATTATTTTTATTGAATCAGGCTATAAACTCAACCTGCCAGAAGATATAAGAGTTATAAAGATGTGCCCTTTTGAGCCAAGTGATTATTTAAATATACAGATTCAGAAATTGAAGTTGAGAAAAGCTAATTTATAATAAGATCAACTATTAGCTAAAGCTTAGACCGTAATAAAAGAAGTGAAGAAAGTATCTTTTATTCGAGCATTAAACTGTCTCAATGATTATCTATTAGATTAAATTAATAAACTTATTCAGACACTATGTTCCCCATTAAGCCTATATATCTTATCTTAACTAATTTTTTGCAGTCAAGTTGGATGAGCAAGATAAAACTACTGATACTCGTTTGCCTATTATTACTGCTCGTTCCAACTGTTTATGCTCAAGATGAAATTATAGCATTAAATCCATTCTTAATTCCTTTTTACACTTTAAGTTCTTTAATTAGGATGCTCATCGCCTTTCTAATATCTCTAGCCTTTGCTATACCTTATGGCATAATTGCTGCGAGGAAAGTAAGAGCAGAGAAGATATTGATTCCTATTCTCGATATTCTCCAATCAGTGCCCATTCTCGGCTTTTTCCCTGCTGCTGTCTTCTTTTTTATAGCCTTTTTTAATAGTAGTTGGCTTGGAATAGAATTTGCTGCAATATTTCTCATCTTTACCAGTATGGCTTGGAACCTTACTTTTGCGGTTTATGAGCAAGTGTCATCGATACCAAAGGATATAGAAGAAGCATTGGAATCTTTTGGCGTTAAAGGCTGGACGAAAATTAGGCGGCTGCATTTACCAGCAAGCGTTCCCAAATTAGTTTACAATGGCATAATGTCTTGGGCTGGTGGATGGTACTTTCTCGTTGCAGCTGAGATAATATCTCTTGGCTCAGAGACTTACACTCTCCCAGGAATAGGAAGTTTTCTTGCTAACGCTACTTACAAGGGTGATTTTGGGGATGCCCTTTTAGGGTTAGGAGCCCTTATTACAACGATTTTATTCATAGATATTTTTGTGTGGAGGCCTTTAGAGGCTTATGCAAACCGTTTTAAATATGATTATGTTTCTGCTATTGAACCTTCAAAGGAAGCAGCCTTTCCTCTTTTTAGATTGACAAGTTTCTTAGTTAAATATCCAAGACCTCTTATACATACATTGTCGAGTAAGATTGTAACATTTTTCTCAAATACTTTCTCTATGGTAGGTAATTTATTCGCAAAGGTCTACAGTAAATTAATTGAAAACATTATTGTCATAAAGATATTTTCATATTCTGTTATATTGGTTTTATTTTCTGCCTTTGTGTACGGGTTAGCCTCGTTGATATTAGAACAAGGACCTCCTTTTATAGAGTCTTTTAGGCTACTTTTTATAGAGAATGAAACTGCTCAGTTAGTCTTCTCCATACCTTCAGCCATAATCTTGTCGATAGCACGCCTCTTTTTAGCCTACTTAATAGCAGTAGCATGGACCCTTCCTGTTGCTGTAAAGATCTCTAAGAGCCCAAGATTGTTCAATTCTCTTATGCCAATTTTTCAGACTTTTGCCTCTATTCCCGCTGTGGCCTTCTTTCCCTTCATATTTGTTTTGTTGGTAGGCTTACCTTATGGGCAAGAATTTGCATCGATTCTACTCATACTCACAGGAATGCAGTGGTATCTGCTCTTTAACCTTATAGGAGGCGTGAAATCAATTCCTGGTGATATAGAGGAGGTTGCTAAAACATTCAACGCAAAGGGAGGATTTTATTGGAGGAGGTTTCTCTTACCGTCTATCTATCCTTCCTTAGTTACAGGGAGCATAACTGGCTGGGGAGGGGGCTGGAACGCCCTCATTGTTTCAGAATATATCATGTTTAGCGGTAAGGTCTATTCAGTTCTAGGGATAGGCGCACTACTAGATATAGCCGCTTATGAATTAGGCAATGTAGCCTTAATTCTATTATGTGTTTTTGCAATGATCGTTGTAATTTTTACAATTAATAGGCTTATCTGGAGAAGGCTATACAAAATAATCATGGAGAGGTATAGAATTGAGTATTAAAACGCAAATGGTAACACCTATTCTCGATGTAAGGAATGTGAATAAGGAGTTTAATTTCCATGGCAGAAAAGTTCCTATCCTTAAAGATGTTAGCTTTTCTATTCATGAAAACGAGTTTTTATCCATAGTTGGTCCATCTGGCTGTGGAAAATCCACTCTTCTGAGAATCATACTAGGATTAGTACCTCCAGATAAGGGCGAAATCATCTATAAAGGTGAGAGAATTCAAAGCGTAAGCCCTCATATGTCCATGGTCTTCCAATCTTTTGCTCTTTTACCTTGGTTAACTGTAATAGAAAATGTCGAGTTAGGCTTGGAAGCTCAAGGCATACCTAAGGAGCAAAGACAAAAAAGAGCTTTGAAGATAATACAAGAGGTAGGGTTGGAAGGCTTTGAAGATGCTTACCCTAGAGAACTCTCTGGTGGTATGAAACAAAGAGTAGGCTTGGCAAGAGCGTTGGTAACAGACCCTGAAATTTTATTAATGGATGAACCCTTCTCATCTCTTGATCCTCTTATCGCCGAGGGTCTTAGAGAAGAAATATTGAAACTATGGAGTGACAAATCTACTTCTCCAGAAATCGTAATTATGGTTACCCACAATGTAGAGGAGGCTGTCTACTTATCTGATAGAGTAATAGTTTTGAGTCATAGACCTGGAACTGTACTGTCAGAATTTGATATAGATTTAAAAAGGCCAAGGAATAAGCGAGGCCAAGAATTATACGAGTTAGTAGATAAAATTACATCCCTCATAGCGTAGAATTAATCGCAACCTTAAAATTTATGGTAAAAGAATCAAGAATCGGATGTCTATACCAAAAGTTCATTACAGCCGTCTTATAGGCCTCTTAGAGGCTTTAGAGGATTTTGGCGGCAAAGTAGATATTGCTAAGATAGCTGATGACTTAAACTTAGAGCTTGATGACCTTCTTCCAGTTATTGAAGCTGCAGAGCTCTTGGGTTTTTTAAGGACAGAGTCTGGTGATATTTCGCTCACAAACGAGGGTCTAGAGTTCTTGAGCAACGGGACTAGAGGTAGAAAGAAGCATCTTGGTAAGAAACTCCTTACGCTAGATCACTTTAAGAAGTTAATAGAATTCATAAATCAAAAGGAGGATAAATCTATTACAAAGGAAGAGTTATCGAACTTCTTAGCAGAAGAACTTCATGAGATTGATAGTAAGGCAGTATCTGAATGGACAATTGAATGGGGACGCCATGGTTTATTGTTAAGGTATAATAGCAAAGAGGACAAAATCAAACTCTTATGATTAGTCTTATTCCATGAGCTTTCGATAATTCACAGCATTCATGAACTGAAACTCTATATTATTTTAAAAGAACTAAAAATGGAAAGGACCAAAGAAAAGTTAAGTAGCTTTGACAAGGATAGAGATCTAAGAGACAGATTTCTCATAAACTCAATATCAATAGACGGTGTTAACTTAGCATCATTTTGACTTGATGGTCAGATCTTTTCCTCGCCCTTATGTCTTGGTTCAAGAGAGAACCATTCAGTATCTAGAATAGGATCGATGGCTTTTATGATTACTATCCATGCTTGAGCATGTGAATAGATTGCTCTATCTCTTCACATATCTACACGATGCTAGAAGACACATCAAGTTTAAAGAGATACTGAGCCTCGAGGTGAGTGGGCCTTAAGTTACATCGCCTGTAAATCATTCAAAAAGTATTTTTGGTTAAACTATATTATGGGATAAGATGTGAAAATTCGTGAACAAATACTTAGAGATAAAGACTAGACTATCATCGATAGAAATTCTTAGGCTTATGAAAGAGGAGCATTCTTATGAAGAATTATCATCTCTGTTAGGACTTTCAGCACCAATACTAAGTAGGTATATTAATGGTCATGTCCTTCCAAGCTTAGAAAGATCAGGTAGGATCACAGAAGCCTTCAAAGAACAACTAACCACGCTTATAAAGAGTAGGATAAAATTTGAGGATGGGAGAATATTCGACCACTCAGAAGTGCTCTACAACCCTAACCTTCTTGACAAGATAGGCAAGTTGGCTTTACACGAATTTAGTTCTATGAAAGTGGATAAAGTGCTTACCGTTGAAACTGATGGCATACCATTGGCTGTTCAAGTTAGCAGAGAATTCGGTGTGAATTTTGTTGTTGCAAAGAATAGGAAGGAGATGGGCATAAAAGATTTCATAGAAGTAAAGAGAGTCTTCAGCTCAGGGGCTTACTCCTACCTATTCGTACCTAAACGCTCTATAGAGCAAGGTGAGCACGTATTGATAGTCGATGATGCCGTGAGAACAGGATTTACTTTAGAGACTCTTTTGGAGATTTGTAAAAAGTGTGGAGCAGAGCCTGTAGGAATCTTTGCTATAATCTGCTTTGAGGATACTTTGAACAGATTAAGGCAGAGAATAAATTATCCGATGAAGGTCTTGGTGAGCATTTGAATTTTTTAACATAATTATGTTAAAAATCTTATATATCATAAGAGAATATTTATATAAACAAACACTACAACCCTTCTATAGAGAGCGTAATGATCTTATCTTCCATGATCAAGGTCTATCTTTTTGAAATATTTTATGGTGAAGGATATGAGGACTTACCTTGTTAAAGTGGTTATAGAGAATAAGGCAAGTGCCAGAGACCCTGAGGGAGAAACCATTCTAAAGGACCTTTTGATAAAAGGTGGTTATAAAAAAATCAAGGCGGTAAGAACAGCGAAGTTATTGAAGATTTGGGTCGAGGCTGAGAACGATAAAGAAGCAAAAGAGATGGTGTCAAAGCTATGCAACGAGTTGAGAATCTATAATCCTGTGGCTCACACATGCTCCATAAATGCAAAGGAGAATAAAAATTGAGAGTAGCAATAATTCAGTTCCCAGGTAGCAACTGTGATTTTGATACCCTTCATGTTTTAAATAAAGTTATGAATGTCAGAGCAAATCTTGTATGGCATAAGTGTGATGATCTTAAAGATTACGATGCAGTTATACTACCAGGAGGATTCTCTTATGGTGATAGACTAAGAGCAGGAATCATAGCAGCCTATAGCCCTGTCATGAGAGAAGTGAGAAGAATGGCGAAGGATGGTTATCCTATACTTGGAATATGTAATGGTTTTCAGATACTGATAGAATCTGGCTTACTCCCAGGGGCATTGCTAAGAAATTCATCTCTAAAGTTCATCTGTAAATGGGTGAACCTTTCTGTTATTAGCAATAAAGCCATCTTCACTCATAAAATCAAGAAGAATCATTTGCTAAGAATGCCCATAGCCCATAACGAAGGAAGATACTTCATAGAGGAAGATGACCTTAAAGAACTCTACAAAAGAGATCAGATAGTACTCAAGTATGCTGATGAGCATGGCAAGATTAGTGAAAGATCAAACCCGAATGGCTCGATAGATAACATAGCAGGTATATGTAATTATGAAGGTAATGTCTTTGGTCTGATGCCGCATCCTGAAAGAGCATCTGAAAAGTTGTTAAGCCCTTTTGATAGCGATGATGGGAAAATGATCTTCTCGTCCATGATTGAATATGCAAAGGAGAGGTGAATTCGTTGGTTGCACTAAACTCAATCTTAGTGGAATTGACTGAAGATGAGATAAGAGAAGCAAAAAGAATGCTGGGTAGAGAACCTAACAATTTAGAGCTAGCTATGATAGATGCAGAGTGGTCAGAGCATTGTAGCTATAAGTCATCAAAGCCTGTTTTAAAGCAATTGCCAACAAAAGGACCTAGAGTGATAATAGGACCTGGCTATGATGCTGGAGTTGTAGACGTTGGTGATGGTTACGTAGTAACTTTGCATATAGAGAGTCATAATCATCCATCTGCCATAGACCCTTATGGGGGGGCAGCAACAGGGATAGGAGGAGTTTTAAGAGATATTCTTTGCATGGGTACGAGGCCTATAGCTTTACTGGATTCTCTTAGGTTTGGTAACATAGAAGAGAGCACTCACTCTAGATGGCTCTTTAAGCATGTCGTGAGAGGTATAAGCGATTATGGTAATTGTATTGAAGGGAAAGAATATGTCTACATTAGCAACTCAGGCGATTTTATCGTACAGAAGTTTGAAGATTTATTTAATAATTTTATGAATTCAAATAAAGTAACTGTTGAATTCGCTGAGAAAGATAAAGTCATTTTAAAGCCAAAAATTGATCTTTATGCTCTCTCATACGATTTTAAAAATGGAAAAACCGGCTTTGCTAAGGTAAATAGGTTATACCGCAGACGTGTCCACAAACTAATCCGAATAAAGACTACCATGGGTCGTGGATTAAATGTAACTCCTGATCATCCAGTAGTTTTGTTCAAAGATGGGCATGTTATAATAAAGCCAGCAAGGCAAATCATGCCTGGTGATCAAATACCTATACTTTGTGATCTTCCTAATAGCAACTTAGAAGATGCCCCTCTAACTATTGATATTATCGAGGAATTAGTCATCCACGGGCTTGTAAAGGAGATAAGTGTGAGACCTAAGGGAAGATCATTCAAGGATTATAAGATTGAATTAATCCCGCTTCTTAAAAAAATCGGAGTGAAATCTAATGTTTGGTGCAATTATTTCAAGTATAATTATATGCCTTTAAGCATTTACTTAGAGGTAGAAAAGCTAAGTAAAGATATTCCCATTAAACGTGCTGATCTCTTGCTTTACCCTAAAAGGGGAAGAATTAACCCAATTCCAAGCAATATATCTGTCACGAGAGATCTAGCTAGATTAATAGGATATTACTTATCAGAAGGTTGTCAAAGCAAGGATGTGGATGAGAAAGGGGCAACTTCTAGAATAATATGGACTTTCAAAAAGGACGAAACTGAGTATATCAATAACATATGTACTACTCTTGATAAGATGGGAATAAGATACTCTGTAAGACAGAATTCTCTTACAACGATGCAAATCAGAGTATCCTCAAAAATTCTTGGATTCTTACTTCAAAAAGTACTAAAATGTGGTTGGGATTCTTACTCAATGCGAATCCCAACCCTTTTCTTTAAGGATTCAAAACTTCTTGAAGATGTACTCATTGGAATACTTAGAGGAGACGCCCATGTAAAGACTGGACAAAATCAGTCGACCATTACACTATCTTACTCAACTGTGAGCGGGACTCTTTTCCATCAACTACTATTAATATTACAAGCCTTTGGTTACGTGCCTGAGTGTTACATATCATATCATGAAAAGTCGACGGTTCCACTCTTCAATCTTGAAATACATGGTGCTGAATATTTGGGCAAAATTAAGGACTATTTCAGCACACCGATTAAAGGGAGAATTCGAGTTAGACTTCAGAATTATAGTCATCCTGAATATGCTGGCTATAGGCATACTAAGTTTGACAGTTTTGCTATCGTGAAAGTAGTGAGAACTGAAGAATTAACGGGGGAATTTGACGTATACAACATGGAAGTCAATGGAACGAATCTTTATGTCACTTCAACAGCGATAATTACACATAACTGTGTTGGAGTTCCAACAGTTGCAGGAGAAGTTGAGTTTGATGATTGTTTTGAGAGAAATTGTCTAGTTGATGTAGTTTGCTTAGGACTCGGAAAGATTAATGATCTTGTATTAGCAGAGGCGAAGCATCCTAATGATAGTGTAATCCTAGTTGGTGGGAGCACAGGAAGAGACGGGATTCATGGTGTAACCTTTGCATCCAGAGTTTTAACTGAAAAGTCTGATGACGAGAGATCAGCGGTTCAAATCCCTGATCCATTCATGAAGAAGTTGATTATAGAAGCAACTCTAGAGGCTATTGCTACAGGTCATGTGAGAGGGCTTAAGGATTTGGGAGGAGGAGGGCTAACTTGTGGATTGTCGGAGATGGCAGACAAAGGAGGATGTGGAATAGACTTAGAGTTATCAAGAGTTCATTTACGTGAGAAGGATCTTAGTCCAATAGAGATAATGATATCAGAGTCTCAAGAGAGAATGGTCTTTATAATCGAGCAAGGTCATGAAAAAGAAGTATGTGAAATCTTCGATAAATATGAATTGCCTTACAGCATCATAGGAAAGGTTACTGATAGTGGTAAATTGATCGTAAAGATGAATGGATCAGAGTTAGCCAGCCTTCCTGCCAAGGTAGTGGCAAATGCACCCATAATATATAGAAAGGCAGTTGAGCCAAATTACATAAAGAAGATAAGAATCGTAGAAAAACCATCATTACCATCAAATCTCTCATCGGTTTTATTAAAGATGCTAAGTTGCCCAAGCATAGCAAGTAAGAGTTGGGTTTATGAACAGTATGATCATGAGGTAGGAATAAGAACTGTAGTGAAGCCAGGTCAAGGAGACGCTTCAGTGCTAAGGCTGCCCAATGGAACATTCTTAGCTATAAAGGCTGATGGGAATAGCAAGCATTGTTATATTGATCCTTATAATGGCTCAGCAGGATGCTTATCTGAGGCATGCAGAAATCTAGTATCTGTAGGAGCAGAGCCTTTAGCCTTTGTAGATCATCTTCAATTTGGCAATCCAGGAAATTCTGAAGTATTTTGGACTTTCAAAGAATCTGTTAGAGGATTAGCAGATTACTCTAAAGCCATAGGTTTGCCATGTATAGGTGGTAAGGTTAGCTTTTACAATGAAGATAAGGTGAAGAATATGGCCATAAAGCCATCGCCAGTCATAGCAGCCATAGGAAGGATAGAAAAGCAAGAATGGATTATAACTATGAACTTCAAGCATTATGGTAATCATATCGTAATTTTAGGCGAAACGAAGTCAGAGATGGGTGGTTCAGAGTACTATGAGTATATTCATGGCTTAACTGGAGGAATAGCACCAAGAATTGATTTTGATAAAGAAAAGGCAACTATGCACGCTGTTTTAGAAGCTATAAGAAAAGGGCTTGTCAAAACTGTTCACGATGTATCGAAAGGAGGAATAGCAGTAGCCTTGGCAGAGATGTGTATATCTGGAAGCATTGGTGCATCCATTGATTGCACAAAAATTCCTGCTCATGATCTGAGAATAGATGAACTTCTCTTCTCAGAGACTCATTCTAGGTTCGTAATAGAAACCGATGACGCTAATATTGATGAATTTTTGAGCATTATGAAAAAAGCTGGTATTGCATACAATATTATTGGCAAGGTTGGAGGAGATGCTTTGAAATTTAACAAAAATAAGGAAGAATTGATGTCAATACCTCTATCAGATTTAAAGGATAGTTGGTTAAATTCAATTCCTAAATTTATGGGTGATAGTGAATGAGAGAGAAATGTGGGGTAATTGGCGCTTATTCCTTTGATGATTTTGATGTATCACAATTTTTGGTTAGAGGCCTTGAAAGCCTTCAGCATAGGGGTCAAGAATCGTGGGGGATAGCTGTATTTGGGCACGCTGTCTTTAAGAAACTCGGCTTGGTCTTAGAAGACCCTGAAGATGCTTATAATATTGAGAGGATGAAAGGAAATGTTGGAATTGGTCATGTCCGCTATTCAACTAAAGGTAGAACTGCCATAGAAAATGCTCATCCTATAGAGATAGGAAAGTCTTTTTTCATATCCCATAATGGTACAATAGCAAATGCTGATGAATTGATGAATAAAATTTCGAAGGAAAATAGCATCTCAAGCTCAGTTACAGATACAGAATTGGTTGGTATCAGGCTCAAACAAATATACCATCAGCATAAGGATTGGTCAACTTCCTTTGAAATTTTGAGCAAAGAGTTGAGTGGTTCCTACTCAATGGCGATGTTGACCGAAAATGGAGAGCTTTTGGTAGCAAGAGATGGGAGAGGCTTTAGACCTCTTTGTATAGGCTACCATAAAGAAACAAAAACTTATCTAATGGCTTCAGAGAGCTGTGTATTTGATTCTCTTGGAGCAGATTTGATAAGAGATGTAAAGCCTGGCGAATTAATTAAGATAGATAAGAACGGTCTCTCAACTTACATGTTTTGCAATGAAGAAAGGCATGCCCACTGCCCCTTTGAATACACATATTTCTCTCATCCTGGCTCATACCTAGAGGGAATCAACGTATATCTTGCTAGGAAAAGGATTGGAGTTGAGTTGGCCAAGAAGTATCGATTGGAAGGAGATGTAGTAATACCCGTCCCAGACTCAGCGAGGCCTGCTGCCCAAGGATTTTCAGCAGAATCGAAGATTCCTTTTGAAGAGGGTTTGATGAAAGATAGGTATAGAAAGAGGGGTAGCTTGAGAAGCTTCATAGAGCCCTTTCAGAAGAGAAGAGAAGAGATAGTAAAGAAGATCAGCTCTGTGAAGGCTATTGTAAAAGATAAGAATGTAATAGTAGTTGATGATAGCATAGTGAGGGGCACTAGCTCATTGATAATCGCAGATATATTAAAGAAGGCAGGGGTAAGAAAGATAAGTTTCGTAATAACATTTCCACCAATAAGATATCCTTGTTATGCTGGCATAGACTTCCCTACTCAAGAAGAGCTCATCGCTTATAGATTTTGTAAAGATAAAACCGATTTAAATCACATCAATGAAATGGTTGCCTTTGCCTTGAACGTAGACTTCGTTGGTTACAACGATGTGGAGGGATTGTGTAAGGGCATAGGTCTGTCTAGTAACGAATTTTGTCTCTCATGTGTTTCAGGAAATTACTCTTGCCTCAAATGCATCCCTAAGTTTAGAAGTAGAGAGGAGATGAAGAGATAGTTGGCTGGAATCTTTGGTTTTTATGCTTTTAGTGAAGGGAAGGAGAACTCTGCAAAGAAATTGGATGCTATCCATTTTTCAACTAAAGTAAAGTCTAGACTCAAAGGAATGTCGCCTATAATTATCAGTAGGCTTATTCGATCGAAATGAGCAAGACTTTAGTTGTTGATGCTGGTGGGAGGGGACATGCTTTATGCTCCCATCTAGCTAGAAGTCGAGAAGTAAAGGAAGTTATTTGGGTTCCTGGTAATGCAGGTGTAGCTTATGATCAAACTGGGAAAATACGAAGAGTAATTTTTTCAGAAAAGAAAGATCCGCTAGACGAGATTTGTGAGATTGCAGCTAAAGAAGGAATCGAACTTGCAGTAATTGGACAGGAGAAGTATTTGAGATATGGTTTAAGAGATAAACTCGAAGAAGTAGGAGTGAAAACTGTTGGTCCAAAGCAGAAATCGACAATATTAGAAGCAGACAAAGCATGGACTAAGCAATATCTTAAGAGAATTGGAGTTGATGTACCAGAATTTGTGATCTTTGAGCAAGCTGACGAAGCCATCGATTGGGTTAGTAAATGGTATAAAGAAAATTCAAAGCCATTGGCAATTAAGGCTAGCGGGCTTGCTGAAGGAAAAGGAACAAGAGTCTGTTGGAACTATGAACAAGCAAGATGTTGGATAGAAACCTTAATGGTTGGGGACCCTTTAACAAAAACTTATCAACCAAGGTTTGGCGATGCTGGAAAGAAAATCGTAGTTGAAGAAGGATTGGTTGGAAAAGATTGGATAGAGATCGCTTACTTTGCTTTAATTGATGAAAAAGGATTTGCATTACCTTTTGGTACGGCTTATGAAGACAAGAGAGCTTTTGATGGGAACGAAAATTGTCTGAAGGATTGGAATTTACTCTACACTTTATACAGAAGATGGGATAAACAAAAACCTCCGAATTATTATAGAATACTTTCTATTCTCCGAGAGTTAACCATCAATCCTAATACTGGTGGAATGATTTGTATTGCCCCTCATCCTTTACTTGATGAAAAATTGAATAAAAAGATAATGAAAGAATTTGTTGAACCTGTTGTGAGGAATTGTGAAGATTATGATATTCCAAGGTTCCAAGGAGTTCTCTATTTACAATTGATGTTCAATATTCGCACATGTGAAGCAAAAGTTTTAGAGATCAATGTGAGACATGGTGATATAGAAGCTCAAGTAATTTTGGAGAGACTAGAATCTGAACTCTTCCCTTATCTTAAAGCTTGTGTCGATGGAAATTTAGCTAAAATGGAAAAATTAAGCTGGAAGCAGGAGTGGAGTTATGGAATTGCTTTGGTTAGTGGCAGTAGTCAAGATAAGGATTTGGGAAAAGAGATTAAATCAAAAGCTGAGTTAACTGAAGACATAGCAATGGAAGGTTATGAGGCGAAAAAAGACTGGAATATCGGTTATCCATACGTTCATTTAACTAATCAACCTATCGATGGTTTAGAAAAAATAAAAGATGTGAAGATTTATCATAATGGCACAGAGATTATAAATGGAAAACTTTTATCAACCGGAGGAAGAGTTTTAACTTTGGTTTATACTTCACCAAATTTTGAAGAAGCTAAAAGAAAAGTTGATGAGGCAGCAGAATCTATTCAATTTTCAACGAAGCGTTACAGAAGAGAACCCATTCCTAAAGATAAACTTGATGTGCTTTTACCAAAACTTTATCAATTTCCCCACAATACCATCCCATAACAAAAGTGAATTGTTTAAGAGTAAAAGAGATGATTGAAATGGAAGTTGCAGTAATAGCAGGCAGCAAATCCGATCAAAAGGTTTTAGATGAAGTATGCGAAATTCTAAAAGATTTTCAAGTTAAATATGATGCTAAGATTTTGTCAGCCCATAGAAATCGCGAAGAATTGGAGGATTACATAACGAATTCAAAGGCAGATTTATTCATAGCCATAGCAGGATTAGCTGCCCATCTACCAGGCTTCATAGCATCTATAACTACAAAGCCAGTCATCGGAGTTCCAGTTTCAGCAAAGCTTGGGGGGCTCGATGCATTATTATCGATAGTACAAATGCCATCGAAAGTTCCAGTTGCCTGTGTTGGAATTGACAATGGTAAGAACGCTGCCTTATTAGCAATAGAGATACTTAGCATAAAGAATCCCGAACTAAAAGAGAAATTGTCTAATTATAGACGTGGTAATTTATGAGTGAAGAAGGAAAGCTATTGAGAAAAGGCAAGGTCAAAGACATATACGATATTGGTAATGATAGATTACTTTTTGTGTTTAGCGATAGAATATCAGCCTTTGACGTAATTCTCCCATCTTTCATACCAAATAAAGGAGAGATACTTTGCAAGTTCTCAGAGTTCTGGTTCAATAAGCTAAACATTTCAAATCATATGATCAAAGTTATAGACAAGAATAAAATGGTGGTGAAGAAGCTTTCCATGATTCCTATAGAATGTGTTGTTAGAGGATACTTGTATGGCAGTTTATACGATAGATTGATGAAAGGAGAAGTGAAGTTAGACATTAGACCAGAACTGGCTTGTAAACTCCCAAATCCTTTTTTTGATCCGACTACAAAATCTATGGAGAAGGATTTACCCATATCTAAAAGCGAAATCTTATCAAAGAACTTGCTTAAGAAAGAAGAGTTATCATGGATAGAAAAGACTAGTATAGAACTTTACAACAAAATGGCTGAAAGATGTGAAGACGCTGGATTCATAATGGCAGATGTCAAGTTCGAGTTTGGTAAAGATGATGATAAAATTCTATTGGCAGATTCTTTAGGTCCTGATGAGTTCAGGCTCTGGCCAAAGGAAAAGTATTCTATAGGAAAGACTCAAGAAAGCTATGACAAGCAATTGGTAAGAGATTGGTTGATAAGTGTTGGTTTTAAGAAGGATTTAGATGAGGCTGTTAAGAAAGGTAATCCATTACCTAAGCCTCCAAAATTGCCAGATGAACTAATATCTGAAACTAAAAAGAGATACATCACAGCTTTTGAAAGGATAACTGGTTTGAAATTTAATTGATAAACATGAAAAGACTAACATACGCTAAGGCTGGCGTCGATCTAGATGAAGTAAGCAAAATACGCAAGGACATTGTTAGGCAACTTCATGGCACTCTAAATCTAAGAGAAGGCAAGTTTGGAAGACCCTTGATAGAGATAGGGCATTATGCTGGAATGATAGATATTGGTGATAGAGCATTAACGGTTCATGCTGATGGTGTAGGCACAAAGGTTCTCATGGCTCAGATGATGGACAAGTATGATACTATAGGAATTGATTGCATAGCCATGAATGTCAATGACCTAATATGCTTAGGATCAGAACCAATAGCTCTAATTGATTATCTAGCCCTTGAGAAGCCTAATAGAAAAATTGTAAAGGATATAATGAGAGGTCTTGCTAAAGGAGCAAAAGAAGCTCAGATTTCGATAGTTGCTGGTGAGACGGCAATAATGCCAGATGTAATAAAAGGAGTTAATGGCAAAGGCTTTGATCTCGTTGGCTTATCAATCGGTGTTGTAGATAAGGATAAAGTAATAGATGGAAAGAATCTAAAGCATGGCGATATAGTAATAGGCGTTAATAGCTCAGGAATCCATTCTAATGGCTTATCTCTTGCAAGGAAGGCATTACTTCAAAGATATAGAATTGATGAATTCATACCAGAGCTTGGGAAGAGCCTTGGAGAAGAGCTATTGGCTCCAACGAGAATCTATGTAAAGCCCGTTCTTGAAATATTGAAAGAGTGTGAAATACATGGATTAGCCCATATAACTGGTGGAGCTTTCTCGAAGCTCAGAAGATTATTAATAAAGCCAAGGATAGGCTTCTTACTCGATAATATGCCTGAACCTTTGCCAATATTCCAGCTGATCCAAAAAGAAGGCAGTATTACTAATAAAGAGATGTATAGAACTTTTAACATGGGCATAGGCTTCTGTGTTTGTTCACCAAAGAATGAAGAGGATAGAATAGTTAAAATACTAGCGAAACATGGCATGGTGGCAAGAACCATAGGTAAAATCGTTGAAAAGCCTGGAGTAATTGTAAGGGGTATTAGTTTATGATAAAAAGAGAAGAGATGCAAGAATTGGCTAAAAGGTACAAAGAGCCTGTAGAGCTTATATTGGGTTCTCACTCTGCTTTAGATGCTGCATCAGGGGCTAGAAACTACGGATTTAGAAGAATCGTCTACACAACGAAAGGAAGAGCCATCATATACTTGCAGAATCCAATATTGGGCAAAGCTGGGGAAGTGGTAGAGGATTTACCTAAACATGCTAGGGAAGAAATGATTTGTGTATACGATCCGAAGGAATTGAAGAAAAAAGGGGATTGGAAGACAGCTTTGGTAATCTTTGATAATTATCCTGACATTTACAAGTATTTGGATGAATTTCTAGATCTGGAGTGCCTTCAAGTACCAAACAGAGCTTTTTCTGTATACTTAGGAGGGGATGAGCGTTGCAGCAAAATAGAGAAAGAATTTTCAATACCAATAGCAGGATCAAGAAAGCTATTGAAGATAGAGAACAGAGGAGAAATTGAGAGAGATTACTACTGGTTCGCAGAAAAAGCAGGCATACCTTATCCTAAATTCTATGATTTTGATGTTCATAGGAAGGGAATAAGATTCAAGGAATTCGTTGATGAGCCCATGGTATTGAAATGTGAGCATGCAAAGAGAGAGCTTGAGAGAGAGTTCATATTCGCTTCTGACAGCAATGATCTTGAAGAGAAAGTAAAAGCAGAGATGGAACTTGGGAATGTAAATGAGGAAGGATTAAGAAGGGCAAGAGTTGAGCAGATAGTATTAGGTCCTCATGCCAACTTTAACTTCTTCCTATCACCAATAGATGCAGAGGAGGAATGGGGAGATGTTGATGATTTTTACTCTGAACTTTACGATATGAATCTGGATAAAGCAAGATTTTGCTTAGCGAACGAACTCCTTTCTATAGATGAGAGAAGAGAGACAATTTTGGATGGTTTGAAGAGATTGCCTATAGATGTTCAACAGAAGATAAAGAAGGTACCATCCTTTGAAGTTACGTGCCATATCGCCATGAGCCTAAGAGAATCTTTGTTAAAAGACGTTCATAAAGTTGCCAATGCTTTCCTTCTAGCAACAAAAGAGTATGAACCCCCAGGGATAATTGGAGCTTGGTGCCTTCAAACACTGATAACTTGGGGAAAAGTTCCAGGAAAAGCCATAGAGTATGGTTTGTACGATGTTCCTCCTGGAGAGGATGTTTATGCCCATATTCCAGTAACTCAGGACGTTGCAACGAGGCATGGTGGAGGGACTAACGTGCATATGGGAATAGGTTCTCAGTATGCGAACGCAAAACACAATAAGAGAATGAGCACCGGGGATAGAATAGCCTTAGAGATAAAGAGAGCATTGAACTTAAGAAAATTAGATAAGATAGTCACATAAATACTAATCCTGATATTTTCCTATGCGAATCATTGAAATTTTTACCCTTGCTTCATCTCTAATTTCCACTATGAAAAATTTTTTGATAATATATTTTTAAGTAAGCAATTTTAAGTAAACCATGATAGGAATGCAACAATATTGTGTAGAGTGTGGAGGACTGATGATCTATGATATTTCTTCTAAGCATTATTCTTGCAAGAATTGTGGCTTATACATAACAAAAGAGCAGCTTATGGATTTAAAAGATAAAATTAAGAAGGAAGGAGAGGAACGTAAGAAGAAGAGAAGAGAAGTAAGCGAGTATTTAGAGTGGTGGCTATCAAAAAAGACTCGTTAAATTAAATATTTTTTAAGAAATTTATCTCTTTTAGTAGCTTTCTTGTAGTATTTGTCATTTCTAAATCCTTCAACTCATCAGCCTTAAACCACTTAACTTGTGAAGCTTCCTTACTACCTCTAACCTTCCCTTTTATTACTTTGACCATAAAGCCTACTATCACATAATGGAAGCGAACTCTATCTTTATCATCATACTCAATACTATCAAAAACATCCACAATCTTGATTACGTCTACCTTTAATCCTACTTCTTCTTTAACCTCACGCTTTATCGCATCACTTATTTTTTCACCAAGATTCACAAGCCCCCCTGGTAGAGACCATCTACCCTTGCCTGGTTCATGCTCCCTCTTTACTAAAAGAACAGAATTATTTTTCTTTATAAGAGCCCCAACTCCAATCATAGGATGCTTTGGATATTCTCTCTTTATCATAATTACTTCATACTCTCTTTTTCTATAATCCCGCCATGCTCTATTATCATGAATTTTAATTGCTTAAGGGCATCCTTAACCCTCTTCTTTGCGATGGAAGGTTCTTTAGCCATTGCTGTCACTTGAATTTCAATCTTGGATATGCCTTCCCCATGACCTTTTGGATGTGATTTTATATACACAAAAGGATTATTTGCCAATGCTTTATCTATCAAAGGCGCCAAATCCGACTCAACAATCCCAGTAGTATGGATGCTCTCTTCATGGTAGAAATTCTTTATGACATTTTTTATCATGGGCACAATACTCTCTTTGAATATCCCTTCCATCTCTCTAGGAACTCCAGGAAGGCAGACGATCTTTCTATCGCCCTCGTCTATCATAACTCCGGGAGCTGTGCCTATAGGGTTTGGTAAAGCTTTGGAACCTTTAGGCAATTTAGCCATCTTCAATCTTGCTGGTGTTAAATCAGCCGTCTTTATCATGCCATGATGAGCCATGGATTCATACTTCTTTTCTACTATCTTCAAGGCATAGGCATCTACAACCAGTTCTCTGTTCAACGCTTTGGCTACGCCTTGGAGGGTCTTATCATCGTAAGTAGGTCCCAATCCCCCAGATATTATCAACCAATTTGTCCCTCTCTCCATAGATTCTTCTATAGCAGATGATATATCATCAACATTGTCTCTAACAACTGTGCAGCGCTTTACAAATCCTCCTAATTCAGTTATTACCTTTGCAAGCCAATGGGCATTAGTATTCAAAATCTTTCCAATAAGGAGTTCATTACCTACTGAAATTATCTCAAATACATCTGATCTCAGAGATTTAACCCCTATACTATCTTAAAAGATTGCTTTAAATTAGTTTTGGGTTTAAAGAGAGTTTATCGTTAGCATAACAGTAAAGTTGATAGGCATCATAAATTAATGTTATCTGGAGGGAGCATGGTGAAGAAAGAATACGTAGTTACAGAAATTTCTGCTGCACCCGACGGAGGGCCTTATGTTCTCGTCGCTCTAGTTGATCCTAGAGATTTGAAGAGTGCATCCCAACCTCGCCCTAGCGTCGTCATGGGCTTCACATCCATGGAGGATTTGATGAAGGATTTGCAGAGAGCCCTCTCAGGTTTATCAAGGCAGATGATGGGTGGAGCAGTGACTGTGATAAAGCTTGACATGAGAGAGTATGAAGAATCAGGGTTGAAAGTAGGTGATAAGGTCTACTTAGAAATTACAAGAACTGAGAAGGAAGGAGTTTAAACTCCTTTCTAAATCTAATCTTGAGAAAAACCACTAAACAATAAAATCCCCAAATTTATTGATGCAAAAAGTTATCTTTAAGTTTAAAGTTATAATCCATGATTATGCAAATCAAAATCTACAAAGAGCCAGAGCTTAGAGATCCTTACATGGTCACAGGCCTCCCTGGTATAGGATATGTTGCCAAGCTATCAGTAGATTACCTGATCAAAGAATTGAAAGCAGAGCTATTCGAAGAGCTTTATTCATCTTCATTCCCGCCCTACGTTCTGATCAAAAAGGACGGTACAGTCGAATTGTTGAAGAATGAATTCTATTATTGGAAGGATATTAAATCAAAGAACGATCTGATAATTTTTACTGGAAATACTCAAGCAATTTCTCCAGAGGGGCAATACGAGATTTCTAACGAAGTTTTAAACAGGGCTGAGAAGTTCAAAGTTAGAAAACTCTTCGCAACTGCAGCCTACGTAACTGGTAGATATCTCGAAAAACCGAGGGTCTATGGAGCTGCCACTGAGCCAGAATTGGTGGAAGAACTCAAAAAGTATGATGTCTTGCCTATGGATGCTGGAAGTATTAGCGGCACTAATGGATTACTATTCGGGCTTGCTAAACTTAGGAGGATTCAAAGCGTTTGCCTGCTGAGCGAAACTCCGGGCTACATGACTCCATCAGGCCGTGTTCTTGCTGATGCAAAAGCTGTACAGGCGCTTTTAGAAGTTTTGAGCAAAATGCTAGACATTAAGATCGATATGAAGCCTTTAGAGCAAGAGGCTAAGATGGCTGAAGATTTTGTTCAAAAAATGGAAGAGTTAGAGCGTCGCTGGGTTGAGGAAATGCGCAAATCTGTTAGTCCACCACCAAAAGACATCTACCTTTAGGGCGAAATAATGAGTTGGATAAAATACATCGAGAAGCCAGTAGTAAAAGAACCCATCGCTATTGTGGGCTCTCCCGGCTTAAGATCGGTTGGGAAGATAGTAGTAGACTATTTGATTGAAGAACTTAAACCAAGATTGGTTGCTGAATTGTATTCAAAACATTTCCCCATTCTTTACCAGACAAGCCCCTCTTATGTATCACACCCAGATTACCCTGGTCAAGCTGGCACTCTTTTAAAAGGCGGGCAAGTAGAACTTCCGAAAGTTGAATTTCACTTATTGACTAACCCAGAATTGCTGATAACAAAAGGCTATCATGCCAATTTCAATGGACAGTATGAGGTAGCCCATAAAATTTTAGATTTTTACCAAGAGTTTGGAGTTAAGAGAATGATAGTAATTGCAGGCTATGGAAGAGAAGGAAAAGATGTTTGCTGTGCTGCTACAGATTTGGAGCTGATAAAAGAGCTAAAGAAATACGATATTAATATTGGATACGAAGGTCCTTTTTACGGTTTTTCAGGACTTGTTTTTGGTCTAGGAATGCTAAGAAAAATTAAAGGTATATGCCTATTTGGTAAAACCCAACCCAATCTTGAGGATCCAGAATATCCAGATCCGAAAGCAGCAAAAGCAGTTTTGGAAACACTCAGTAGAATGTTAAACCTTACCATCGACCTATCAAAATTAGAAAAAGAGAGTTGATGTAATTCTCCTTAAATCTATTACCAATCTCCTAATAGGAGATCATGTAGTTAGAGTGGCAAACAAAAATTCTTAAACATTTCTTAATTAATTTGATGTTATCATGTTTGTGATCTTTATAGTGGGGACTGCTGGTTCAGGCAAATCTCTTCTAACATCAACTCTAGTCTCATGGTACATTGAAAAGGGCACTAATGCTATTGCTGTTAACCTTGATCCAGGGACTTTGGAGCTTCCTTATGCGCCTGATGTCGATGTAAGAAATTATATCGACCTTCAGACCATAATGGAGTCTTATGAATTAGGGCCTAATGGAGCGTTAATCCTTGCTTCTGATCTCATAGCTACAAAACTCAACGATCTCCAGGATGAAATAGATGAATTTAGGCCAGATTATGTAATCATTGATACGCCAGGTCAAGTGGAGCTCTTTGCTTATAGAAATAGCGGTCCTTTCATAGTTAACAATTTAAAATGTGATGGTAGAGCAGTCCTCTTTTTATTCGATTCTTTACTTGTGTCGACTCCCATGAACTTCGTTTCTATAGCGCTCTTGGCAACCTCTGTTCAACTAAGACTAAGATCAGCACAGATATCTGTTCTTACAAAAAAAGATATGATAGGAAAGCAAGTAAGGAAGATAATGAAATGGGCATCGAGTTCTGTTGCTCTCGAGGAATCTATAAGAGAAGGAGAAGAGGATTCCCAGTACTTATTGAGTAGTGGAATTCTACATAAGTTGGTGGAGCTTGGTTTTGCTCATGAACTAATACCTATATCGTCTGTTACTCGCGAGGGAATGGTTGAGCTTTCAGCAACGTTAGCAAACATTTTCCGTGGGGGGGAGGAGGTTGATGGATAATTCCCGATCAAGAGGTTAATGGGTATTGACTCCAAAGATAGAGAAAGGGCTTGTTCACATAATAACTGGGAAAGGTAAGGGCAAGACTACATCAGCTATAGGGCAAGGTCTAAGAGCAGCAGGACATGGATTAAAGGTCTACATGATACAGTTCATGAAGGGAGAATTTGAAGGAAAAAAGTATGGCGAGATAAAATCCATCAAAAAGTTTCGAAACTTTAATGTAATTCAATTTGGCAGTGGAAAGTTGCTTTCTCATGGCGCTCCTAATGAGACTGATTTTGAATTAGCTAGGAAAGGTTTTGAGCACGCAAAAGAGATCATTAATAGTAACAAGTACGATATGGTCATATTGGACGAGATATGGGTAGCAGTGCATCATAATTTGATAGACTTGTCAGAAGTTATCGGCTTGATAAAGAAAAAACCTGAGCGTGTAGAATTGGTATTGACAGGAAGATATGCCCCGAAGGAAGCTTATGATTATGCAGACTACGTCTCAGAGATCAAGAAGATAAAGCATCCCTATTCAAAGGGTCTTAAGGCAAGAATTGGTATAGAGTTCTAGTTTATAAGACTTTACCTACAATGGTTATAGGCTTTCTAACTATCCATGTCAATTTTTCTATCTGTGTTTCATCCATAGTTATTAAAACAGCAGTGGCTGGACCAGCGGGCTTCTCCAAATCAATCTTTATATTGTTGAAAAACTTGACTTGGCGTCCAACCATATGAGCTATCATCCTTGCTTCATAAGCTATTCCTTGGGTATCTATTGGAATCAAATCATGAATGAAATCCAACTGTGTCAATCTAACCAGATCGTGAAGGTCTGCTATCTTTCCCTCCTTTTCAGCTTGAATAACTTCGTCCCCAACCTTTGGTTCTCCCATTAGCACTAGAGCATCATTTGGCTGAGTTCTTCCCATTCTTAATTCGTCTTCATGAACCAATCCTACAGCAATAACCCCTAAGCCTGTCTGGTCTGTGCTTATGTTCTCCTCTGTATTCATGCTTATAGATTGATCTGGGTCCATTCCTACTTTCTTCGCTTCGCTCTTTATACCTCTTAGTATTTCTATGCCAGTAGGATTCATCTCTACGCTTAGTGTAGCTATTATCAGCTTCGGCCATGAGTTTATAGAAATGGTATCCATTAGAGCAACTCTAGTCATGAATCTACCAAGTGTAAAACCATCTACCTTGACTTTATCCATGGATTTTGGACCTATGCCACCAGATGACGTGTAGCTTAAACTCAAAATCAAGCCTGTTGGTAGCTTCATGAGGGTTACGTCTCCCCTCTTCATCAATGTGACTTGTGAAGGAACTAATTTAAAGACAGTTGGACGAACTATACTTCCTATGTTCTTAAGCATAGCCAGGTAAAAGGTCAAGGCTTGGCGAATGACTTCCGACCTATTTAGCTCATACTCTTTTGCAAATCCATCTATATCGCGGATTAACTTCTTTGGAAGCCTTACGTTTATTGGGTTACTCAAATTCTATATCAACTGATTAGTTTAGAAAGTTAAATCCCCTTATTATCCTCTTGGTTTATGATGAATCTTTTAGCTTATATCTTAGCATAATAAGTTATGGAGTTGGTGACAGATGGCAGTAAACTCTGATTCTATACTATCAAGATCCATTGGGTGCTTAGCAGGCGTAGCCATTGGTGATGCTATGGGCATGCCTACCTCCAGCTTCTCTCCAGATCAAATACGCGAAAAGTTTGGCAGAGTTACGGATTTCATCGATGCGCCTGCTGGGCACATTATTCATGATGGGTTGAAGGCAGGCCAGGTTACAGACGACACTTGGATAACGCTAATCTTAGCAGATGCTATAATTGAAGATGGTTTTGTATCAAAGGAAGGCTTTGCCCAACGCTTGTTTGAATGGAGTAAGGGATTGGGTGCCTCTTTAGATAGATTGCTTGGACCTAGCACAAAAAGAGTCTTGAAGAAGATGGCTAAAGGAGTTAAACCTCAAGACATTACTGGGTCAGGAACCACAGATGGCGCATCTATGAGAATATCTCCTGTAGGAATTTTGAACGCAGGCTTTGATCTGGAAAGGGTTGTAGAAGATGTTGTGAAGGCATGTGCGTTAACTCATAACACTAGCGTAGCTATCTCTGCTGCTTCGTCTGTAGCGTGTGCTATATCGAAGGCTATAACGGGAAAATGTGGGGTTGACGCAATCGAGGCTGGAATAGAAGGTGCAAAGCGTGGCGCCAAATTTGGAGTTTTTTACCCAGCAGCCCCAGTCGATAAGAGAATCGAACTGGCTATAAAGATAGTCTTAAAAGCAAAGAATATTGAAGAAATGACAGATTCGCTCTATAATTATGTTGGAGCTGGTATAGAATCTAATGAAGCTATACCTACTGCCTTCGGCATCTTTTTCGCTACTAACGGCGAGCCCATGGATGCTATAATAATGGCTGCAAATATTGGAGGAGACTCTGACACTATAGCATCGATAGTAGGAGGTATGGCAGGGGCATTTAGGGGAATTAAGGCTTTTCCAAAGGATTTAGTTAAGAAGGTTGAGCAAGTCAATGGATTGGATTTTGAGAAGATAGCAAGAAAGCTTCTCGAAGTAAGGGAGAGGAAGTTGATGAAGTTATAGATGTATTAGTGAAAAAGATTAATCAGTTTAGTCGGTTAAGTCGCACCCTATGAGAGCAGGGGACTTGGCTCTCATCCTTTTATTTTTTGCTATGATAGACACCTTTTCTAATGATACATTTTAGAGAAGACTTAATTTAGATACACCGGCACTCACGACACTTCATATTATTAGCCTGTTTTATAGAATGAATTATTATACTTATAATCTAAAGGTTATGTTTTTCACTTTATATTTATTATGATGAGATTAGTGGATAGTGTCCGGATAAGCCATTACCCCTTTAATGCTCGATAGTATAATATGAACAATCCTAAGAATAGCTTGAGGTTGAATAGTCCACTCATACGGTCTCTTGCACTCAGCTTATGATGGAATATCATAGTCCTCTCCTTCAAGTATCTGAAGAACCTCTCTGCTCTGTTCCTCATACCAAACTTCTCATGCCTATATTCTAATCTAAGTCTATTCAAAGCCCAACAGTACCAAGGGCCTTTATTTACTATGATGATGGGTTTATTTTTACACATCTTCATGACCCTCCTCAAGAACATAAGAGCGTTGAGCTTACACCTTTGATAAGATGTATCCATCACTAGAAGCTCCTTCGTATCGACGGCTGACCAGATGTATACTACGCGCTTCTTCACATTAAGCTTAGTTTCATCTACAGCTATAATGCCAGATACCTTCTTAGCCAACTCATAGACTGTTGACTTACCTATAAGCTCTAACACTAGACTCATGACTTTAGAGACTCTTCTGCAGCTACCATGAAACATGTAGTCCAAGACTGCTAAGACCTTGATCTCTCCTTTTAAGTAAAGTTTCAAAACAACTATTTTTATCAGTATCTATCATTAATTATTCGTCTCCATTCACATTATCTTTCAAGCTTAAAAGGAGTGTTAAGAATCTTTGAACTATCTTTTTCCTTAACATTTAATTACTTATTATGATAATAAGTTGAGTGAAGATGTCTGAGGATAAATTAGTATCCTTCCTTAAGACTGGATCAGACTGGGCTAGAATGAAGACCACAATACCTGGTTTATTCATACTTAAACTTCCAGCATATAAGAACAATCCATCTAGGCTTGCTATAGAACTGAATCCTGTAGATGAATCTGGATCACCTACAAAGAAGAGAGGATTAGTTATAAGGTCTTCACAAGAGCTTAATGAGTTTAATAAGCTCTTTCAATACGATAAGCTCTCTTCATTACTAAAGATTATAGATAAAATAAATCCAGCTCCTAAGAAGGCAAAGCCTGGTGAAGAAGTCTTAGAGATCTAATATGGGATATGTATCACACCCACTAATCTACCCAGATACTGTTGAAGATAGAGACTATCAGAGAAGAATAGTTGAAGCTGCTAAAGATAAAAATACGATGGTAGTATTGCCAACAGCATTAGGAAAGACTGTAATATCATCATTGATAGCTGTTAACATACTCTATAACTATCGAAATAAGAGAATCCTTGTCATGGCTCCTACAAGACCTTTATGCATGCAGCATAAAGACACATTTCAGAGGATCATAAGACTTCCTCAAGATGATTTCACTTTACTAACAGGAAGAGTACCATCAGATTATAGAGAAGCTATATGGAAAGGATCATCAAGAATAGTATTCGCTACTCCCCAAGTTGTTAGAAACGATATCTTGATGAAAGGATTGAAGTTAAACGATTTTGGATTATTAGTATTCGATGAATGCCATAGATCTGTTAAAGAGTATGCATACACTGAGATTGCTCAGCATTATGTGAAGAATTCAGATTATCCATTGATTTTAGGGATGACAGCATCGCCAGGCTCAGATATTGAGAGAGTAAGAATGGTATGTGAATCATTGTTCATAGAACATGTTGAGTATAGATGTGACGAAGATGATGACGTTAAACCATACGTTCAACCTATTCATGTTGAGTGGAAGAGAGTCAATTTACCACTACAATATCAACCATTAAGAGATATTCTTAGAGGCATGCTAAATGACAAGATAAAATGGCTTCAAAGCAGAGGATATCTTAAGAATATATTTAAAGAAGTTACAAGGAAGCAACTCATAGAGCTAGGTGCAGAATTAAGGTATAACGCTGAGATGAGCATAGAAGAAGAAAGAGGGCCAATATATCAAGCTATAATGAGACAATCATCTGCATTAACATTATTTCATATGCTAGAACTTTTAGAGACTCAAGGTGCATACACACTCAAAGCATTCATAGAAAGAATGGAAAATGATGATAAAAGGGCTCATACAATTCTGATGAAAGAAGATATTTATGGAGAGCTATTAGATTTGTTAAGTGGCAAATGCTATGCTGAGCATCCAAAAGCTGAACTGTTAAAGCAAGTAGTGAAAGATCAGATAACAGCTAACTCAAGCTCAAGAATACTTGTATTCACTCAATATAGAGATACTGCAACACATCTTGTTGAAGAGCTAAATAAAATAAACAATGTTAGAGCTGAGAGATTCGTAGGACAAGCTACTAGGTTCGGTGATAAGGGATTGACACAAGAGCAACAAGTATCTTTGATTGATGATCTAAAGAAAGGATATCTGAATACATTAGTAGCAACATCTATAGCTGAAGAAGGATTAGATATACCTGAAGTAGACTTAGTAATATTTTATGAACCGATACCATCTGAGATAAGATACATTCAAAGAAGAGGTAGAACAGGAAGAAAGACTGCTGGAAGAGTAGTAATACTTGCAACCAATGATACTTATGATATGATCTATTTGTATGCATCTTCTAGAAGAGTTGAAAAGATGAGAAACATAGCAAGTAAGCTGAACAGCATTCTTAAGCCAGTATTAAGGATTAGGATGAAGCCTAAAGAAAATCCTATGACTCAAGAAGAGATTTTACAAATACAACGAATATCTGGATTAAAGCGTGAGCCATTACTAATTCCAAGTGAGTTAGAGAGATTCAAAGATCTTAGCAGAGAAGTAGAAAGAGCTGAAAGGATTATATACTTTAAGATATTAGAAAAAGGAGTATTAGGTTTAAATGATGAAGAGCTATACCATGAGATGGAGAAAGAAGGATTCAATAAAGGAATAGTGAAAGCAGCATTATCAAAGCTGATTAAGAAAAGGTATGTAGCTAATAAGAATAACATATCAGCTATACAAATGAAGAGCGTACCTGGAGCTAAGATTATGGATATTGAGATAGAGAAAGTCATAGCAGGACAGGCAGTAGTATGGGTGAATAGTAAGTGGAGGGCAAGGTTATTACCTGAGAATTATTATGGACCTAAAGAGCTGATAAGAAAGGGTTCAAGCTTTAAAGCGTTATGTGAGCTGTATCATGATTCAGGAGTGCTATGTGTAAAGGTAAGACAAGTAATCCAATTTTTATGAAAGTCAAAAAGTTCATGATCGTTGGTTGTCCAAGTTGTGAGAATCTTCAACTTACTGCATCAAAGAATGCTATGAAGTGCAAGTACTGCAGGAAGATAACAAGTATAAATAAGCTGAAAGTATTCTATTCTTCTAATAGTCATAAGGATGCTCTCAAAACCTTATATCAAATGAAAGAAGGGAGTTATAGAGACTTAAATCGCCAACTTTGACTCCTAAGAGTTCAGGTATAGTTCTTCGTTAAAATAATTCTGCCTTTAAAAGACTCGACTTTATTCATCTAAGCCTTCACTCCATATTTAGCTCAAAATAATAAATAGGGTTAAGTTTGTCTAGCTTGCAAAATATGTGTTGCTTAGGCTTGATATGGAAAAATGGGACTTATCAGTTTTTCCTGGATATCCCGGTCAAGTAACGGTTGAGCATATTCTTCCACACAACCCTTCACCTGAGAGCAAATGGTGTAAAATATTTAGTGAGAAAGATAGGGCAGAATGGACAAATAGGCTAGTAACTTAGTTTTGCTTAGCGGAACCAAAAACAGGAGCTCAAACTTTGATTTTAAAAAGAAGAAAGAAACATATTCCAAAAAGAAATGTTCACCATTTAAACTAACAGAGAGATTTTTAGCTATGATAACTGGACCATAATGAATTAAAAGAGCGGCATGAAAAATTAATTAGGGAACTAAAGAATATTTATGTTGGCAAATAATTGGCGAGTCTGATTCTAAACACTAAATCATTTTTAAGTGCCTAAGAATTTGCACTTTTCACAAACTATCCTTAAAACTAAATCCATGAGATTATCCTAAGTGATGAAATTCTCTAAGCCAACTTCTTTCGCTATTTTTACAGTTAGCTCCATTTCATCGCTATTTAAGCGCCTTCTTAACTCTGGCACTTCATCAGCTCTCCAATGAGGTGTATACTGAAACATTACATTAACTCTAACGCCTTTACCAAGATTTTTAACTATCCATTCTACTATGGGTCTAAAGCAACAATCGATATGCTTTGGTAAAACCAATATTCGAATTATCAACTCTCCATGCTCTTTAGCAACAAGATGGTTTCTTGTGCAAGCCTCCCAGTACTTTGGCGCATCTGAAATTCTTACTGCACAATCGTCATTACCATACTTAAAGTCCAATAAATAAACATCTGCCCACTCAGCCAACAGTTGTGATGAAGGATAACTGTAGTAGCTATTTGAGTTCCAAACCGTTGATATATTCTCATTAATCATTTTTGATACTTTCAACCAATGGTAAAGATAAGGTGTAGGGTCTCCTCCTACCATGTTCAGATTTCTACAACCTCTTGCTCTTGCTATGTCAGCTTGCCTTGCCACCTTTTCAAGTTCATATAGAGTTCCTGGTTCGTACCATTGGCTTATGCTCCAATTCTGGCAGTGAAGGCACCTCATAGTGCAACCTATCGTGAAGACGGTAAAAGATGGTATTAGTTCAGGCTCTTCTCCATAATGATCGAACATAGTGGAAACAGGAAAGTTTGAATTACAGCCGCAATACTTCGTTTCGCCCTTAAGTCTATTTACTGCACAAGCCCTCATGCAAAACGTGCATCTCTCAAGAATCCTTTTAGCCAATTCTATCTTAAGGTCTAATAGGCTACTTTTAGCAGATTCATCGGGCTTTCTGTTGCCTGAGTCAACCTCTTTTACATAAGTCTTGAATTCCTTTATCAAATTATTATGTAACTTCCACATCTCAGCGTTATCCATATCTTGAAACTCTGCAGGGAAGGTCTTCAAGAGCTTAAACTTTGCAAGCTTCTTATCGAAGATTATGTCGAAGTATCTTGATAGGGATTTTCTACACTTTTCATCGTAAAGCACATTTATAGAATCTGGGCGAAGCGCTCTCCACATTTAAGTCACACTACATAATTAAATTGTCCTTGGCTTATTCTATTCTTAAATTGCTTATAAAGTTCTTCATTATTATTGCTTACTAGTAAAACCATCTTCCAAAGGTTCTAGCATTGGCATTTCCTACTATATTGATCTTAAATCCGCATTTAGGGCACGTATTTCCTTTTGCTAGGTCAACTTTAAGCACGTCAAAACCCATTCTTCTTATCAAAATATGCTTGCAATTAGGGCAAAAAGTATTCTCTCCCTCTCCTGGAACATTTCCAATGTAAACGTATTGTAATCCTTCTTCCTCAGCTATTTTCTTAGCTTTTAACAAAGTCTCAAAAGGAGTTGGAGGTCTATCGACCATCTTGTAATTAGGGAAGAATCTTGAAAAGTGTAAAGGAGCATCCTTCCCAACATTATCTCTTACCCATGCAGAAAGCTGTCTTATTTCATCAGTAGAATCGTTTATTTCAGGGATTATCAAATTCGTGACTTCAATATGAATCCCTCTTTTCTTCATCAGCTTCGTTGCTAATAGTACAGATTCTAAATCTCCTTTACAATAGGTTCGATAGAAATTCTCAGTAAAGCCCTTTATGTCAACGTTTGCAGCATCTATGAAATCAACTAATTGTGAAAGAGCCCCTTCTGTTATATAGCCATTGGTAACAAGTATGTTGTGAATCTTATTTTCTTTTGCCAGCTTTGATGTATCGTATATGAACTCATACCATAGTAAGGGTTCATTGTAAGTGTAAGATATGGATGAAGAGTTTGATTTAATTGTCTTTTCAATAACTTTATCAGGAGTGAGCTCATGGGCATAAACTTCTCCAGGAGATGCTTGGCTTATCTCCCAATTTTGGCACCATGGACATGCAAAAGTGCAGGATAGAGTTGATATAGAGTATGTATCACTACCAGGCCAGAAGTGGAATAATGGTTTCTTTTCTATCGGATCGATAGCCTCTGCCGTAGTTAGACCATATATCAAAGTGAAAAGAGTACCATCTCTATTCTCTCTAACTCTGCAAACTCCTCTCTTACCACTCTTTATTACACACGATCTAGGGCATAGATTACATTTTACATAGTTATTGTCAATCTTTGTATAAGCCATGGCTTCCTTTTCCATTAGCGCTACTCCTTCTTACTCTTTAACAAGAATATTATGTTATCTGGTCCTTATAGAACTTTCTAAAGAACGATAAGGAAAAAAGGTAGTATAAATCAACCTTCATAGATATGACTAAATCCTCACAAAGAGAATGGCTGATAGCTCCAGCACCAGCGTCGAAGGAATTGGCGATAAACATAGCTAAGAATGTTGGGGCTGATATTTTGCATATCGATTCAAAAGTCTTCCCAGACGGTGAAAGCTACTTTAGGATAATCAGTGATGTTAGAAATAAAAGAGTTGCAATAGTTCAATCGACTTATCCACCTATTGATAGGCATATCTCACAACTATTGTTTTTAGCTCATAAGCTCAGTGAAGATGGAGCAGAGGTTCATGCAATAATTCCATATCTTGCCTATGCTAGGCAGCATAGGGC
>CALLJF010000034.1 GCA_938091495.1 uncultured Nitrososphaerales archaeon
CATTCCATCAAATTTGGCCTTTGACGCTTGGTAGTTATCCACTATTGTTCATTCCCCTTGATCCTAGCGGAAAGTATTACATAATAATTCGAAATACAGGCTATTCAACAGCTGCTTTCTACTGAATGATTATAACTCATAGAATAGAAGGCTATACGCTAGCCCCTCTCAAATACATGAAGTTGGACACATCTTCGGTCTCACTTATCCCCATGATGGATTCAGCTGGAAATTGTATCAGCAAGGTTTGCTAGTGAAGCGGCCTGGGGAGTATTAGTATTGGTTGTGGGATTTCTCAGATACTCCTATAACATACGCTGCCTGCAACGTTAGGTTCGATCAATTGGATCATGACATCCTTTATTGCGGTTATACTGCAACACTCTTGAATGGGACATTCTCTCTACCGAAAAGCACAGAAGATATTTAAACGAAAAAGGCTTCAGCGGTGTACCGTCAGGTATATCGAATAACGTTACTAATGCTATATCTAAAATAAATTAAGCTATAGCGCTCTTCTTAAGCTCTTCTCCAGATTACATCAGCTCTACAGAAAGGGCGATGGATGCTTATGAATATGCCCTTGGCGCTTATAACGCATTCTTACAGGCTTCTCCTCTCATGCCATTGTCAACAATAGTCATAATAGCTACAGTTGGAGGGATAGGCGTCGTGGCTGTGATAATACTAAAGAAGAAGAGGGTACCTCCGCCACCGCCTGCAGTGTAATATGTCTTGGTGAAAAAGATAGAGTCTATAGAGAATTCTCTAAAATCAAGACTGTATTGTGATGGACTATACTTTTTTATAATAGATGGACTTTATAACATCAGCCCAAATAAAGTGTGAAGAAGATTCAACTTGAGCAAGTTAGATAAAGAATCATCGATTGTAGGTTTTCTCAAGTATTATGAGATAGGCTTCTTATTGATGCCTGTAAAAGTCATCATAAAGCAAGATCTACCTCGAATAGAAGTAGGCTCAGTTAATCTGCCTGAATCTCATGAAGGAGATGTAGTAGAAGTCCCAAGATGGGTGGCTGATATTATGGTTAAGATGGGCTTTGCTGAGATTCAAGAAGAAAGCATTGATCTAGATTTGTTCAAGGCTTTGAGCAGGGAGAGAATGCAAGGCCCTTCACAAATCTCCACTTTAAAGGGCGACTTCTACCCTAGGATGAAGATACAGATAAAATCAATGAAGTCCATGATGGAAAAAGATGAGAGTTTGAAGGAAGCCTATGAAAAGTTTTCATCTTCAGCCTATGACCTTATAGCTTTAAGGACGAGCAAGCTGTTATACTTGGCTGGATCGTCATCTTTATCGCCAGATTTAGAGAGGAAGATAGCCCCAGAAGAGAAAGTACTCTTTGAAATCATCCGCTCTACCATCGAAGATTGGAGAAAGGCAATCCTAGAGGTGGAATGATATGAGTTTGATTACTCCAGCAAAGCTTGCCGAGGCTCTTGAATCTTTTCTTAAGACTTTCAAGGATAAGAGTGGCAAACTAAAGTATAGGCTAAGATTGTCCCAAATGATCTCTATAGGTTCTAAATCATTAGTGGTTGACTTTGAGGACCTTCTCATACACAATTTGGATATAGCGAATAGACTTAGAAATGAGCCTGACGAGGTAATACCGAGCTTCATCAAAGCAACTTATGAAACACTTAGAGTAGAAAATCCTGATTATGCTGAAAGGATTCGCAAAGACATTCAAGTTAGGATAAGGAACCTTACTGATAGGCTTTCTTTAAGGCTGATAACTATAGAGCATCTTGACAAATTAGTCTCTGTTAACGGAATGGTGGTTAGAGCATCAGAATTAAAGCCTTTAGCAATGGAAGCAGCCTTCAGATGCACAAAAGGGCATACAACAAAGGTACCACAGTCTGGAATTATTCTAAAGAAGCCTTCAAGATGTTCTGAAGCTAGTTGTAAATCCGTCAAGTTTGAGCTCGATATGAAAAATACTGTCTTTGTGGACTATCAGATAATAAGGTTGCAAGAGCTACCTGAAGAGTTGCCCCCTGGACAGCTTCCTCAAGCCTTCGATGTAAGCTTACAAGGAGATATTGTTAATTCAGCAAGACCTGGAGATAGGATAATACTCACGGGTATAGTAAGGGCTGAAGCTGAGTACTCTCAAGCAGCTGGAAAGCTTAGACTTTTTAGATCTAAGATGGAAGGAAATTATGTAGAAGTATTGGGTAAAGAGCCTGAGCTCATACAGATAACAAAGGAAGATGAAGAGCTTATTCATAGCATATCTTCTCAGCCAGGAGCTTACGAAAGGCTCATAGAGTCTGTAGCCCCTACAATTCATGGTTATGAAACTCAGAAGGAAGCCATACTCCTTCTCGTTGCAGGCTCTCCTCAAAGGGTTATGCCTGACGGTACAACGATAAGAGGTGATTTAAATGTGCTATTGGTGGGAGACCCTGGTACAGCTAAGAGTGAACTTCTCAAATATTCAGCTAGAATTGCTCCTAGAGGACTATACACATCTGGGCGTGGCAGCACTGCAGCAGGTTTGACAGCAGCAGTTGTTAGAGAAAGGACTGGAATGATGATGCTCGAGGCTGGAGCAGTAGTTTTGGCAGATCAAGGAATTGCTGCAATAGACGAATTCGATAAGATGCGCCCAGAAGACAGAAATGCGTTACATGAGATGATGGAACAGCAGACTGTAAGCGTAGCAAAGGGAGGAATTGTTGCAACCTTAAACGCTAGAACATCCATCTTGGCTGCTTCAAACCCTATACTTGGCAAGTATGATCCTTATAGGAACATTGCCGATAATCTTAACCTTCCAATTCCATTGTTAACTAGATTCGACCTCATATTCGTGTTAAGAGACATACCTGATAGAGCAAAGGATGAGCAACTGGCTAGGCATGTGTTAGAGTTGCACAGGAAAGGAGAGTATGTTACAGCGCCTCCTGTAGATTTTAACCTTCTCCGCAAGTATATAGTATATGCCAAAAAATTCCAACCAGTCTTGACGAAGGAGGCAGAGGAGAAGTTACTAGAGTATTATCTTGAGATGAGAAAGATTGGTTCAGAGTTCATGATAACCGTCACGCCAAGGCAATTAGAATCTTTGATAAGGTTGGCTACGGCAAGGGCTAGAATTATGCTACGAGATAAAGTCACAGAAGAGGATGCCATAAGGGCAATATCTCTTATGAGAAGGATGCTTGAGACAGTAGGAGTAGATGTTAAGACGGGTAAGATAGACCTTGGAGTTCTTCATGGAAGGCCTTTGAGTGAAAGAACATTATTAGAGACAGCCTTAGACATATTCAAGACTTTAGAAGGCCCACAAAAGAATCCAGTGGAAGGTAAAGCGTTCATAGACGAATTGGTCAAGACTGGAAAGTTCACTCAAGAAGAAGCTCAAAGAATGCTTCAGACTTTGAACCGTAGCGGTCAGATCTATGAGGTCAAGCCTGGTTTTTACAGAAAATTATAAAAAATTTACTTTTGCACACTCTTGAAAATATTATAAAGATTTTTCTCCTATGGTATAAATTTCCATTGGCATAGGCAACTATCTTATAATACGGTGCTTGCAACGGTATAAGTTTATAAAGCCAATCAGTTATCCTCAAAAGACAGTGATACTATGTCTTCGAAATCGACAGATGCTTTGTCTAAAGGTGTCAATACTTCAACTAAGAATCCAGGGTTGTTCGTTCCAATACTTGCAGCAATCGTTGTTCACTTAATCTTTCTCATTTTAGCCTATGTAGTCTTCCCCTATAGGTATCAATTTGGCTTCTATCCATTTATCTACGAGATAGTAGTTCCAAATCCATATCTTATCTGGGGAGGCTATTTCATAGCATCCATCATAGGATTTATCGCTCTCTGCATGATTGTTGATATGACCAACGATATCATCAATGGAC
>CALLJF010000035.1 GCA_938091495.1 uncultured Nitrososphaerales archaeon
AGCCTTCACAATAGGTGATAAGCGCATATTTATAGATGCCAGGACGATAGGGAAAAGCGAATTAACTACAGTCATGCACTTGGAAGCTTGTCAGCGCTTTCTCAACGGTGAAACTAGAACAATTCAAGAGTTATACGAACAAGCAATAGCACATATCAAACATTATGTTTGCCACTCATGGAATGAAGTGTTGTATGATATACATGCTTGCATATCCATAGCTTCCTATTTTTTCGACCTCTTTAATGCATTTCCTCTCATCCTATTCTTTGGGCCTCATGATTCTGGTAAGAGCAGGGCCCTTAAGACTCTAATCTATCTTGGCCATAGGGGCATGGTCTTAGTAGGCCCTACTGTAGCCCCCATCTTCAGAACAATAGAAGCATGGAGACCATTCTTTGGTGTTGATGAATTTGCTAAGCTCTATGAAGAATTGCTACAGATCGTAAGAGCAGTGTATAAGCGTGGCGAAAAGGTGCCAAGAATGGAGAAGTCAAAAAGAGAGATAATGTATTTGAGGCTTTTTGAGACTTACACCCCCTTTGCTATGGGCACTACAGAGATGCCAGAGCCCATGACAGTTTCTCGTTGCATTATCATAAACATGAGAAGAGCGCCTGATCCAAGCAAAAGGGATCCTGAGCCTGAAGATTTTGAAGAGTTCAGAAACCAAGCATATATAGCAAGATTAACCCAAGCCTATGAAGTATATGAAACTGCAAAGAAGTTAGATCAAGAAGAGTTAGAGCGAATAAAAAGGAAGGCAGGCATGGGCTTTGAGGTTAAAGTTGAATGGCTACCTAGCGAAGTGAAACTCATAAAAGGAAGGCAATTAGAAGAAGAGGTCGTAGGGGATACGATATTCATTTATTCAGATAGCTTAGATAGAGCTGTTGAGTTAGTTAAGCATGGCTTCTCTGAATGGTTATTAAACCAGCATTCAAAACCATACAGGCAGATGATAAACAAGTTAATAGAGTTGTTTGAAGATATGCAGTATGAGCAGAAGGAGAAGATAGCAAACATTATCGCCAAACTATTGGAAACTAAATGAACGGTCTCTGTTTTTATACTAATGAACTTATGTATACCCTTCGGAGGATCTACTTTCCGTTGATTATTCTCTGAAGTTATCAACCCATAAGTTGATAACTTCAGTAAATCTTTTAATTACACCTTATTTTTTAATATATTGATTCCCCTTGTCATATGATCTTGAAGCGTATAAGCAGGATTTCAAAGCCGCTCAACTTGCATTGGAGGCTGAAGATTTTGAACTTATGAATATATTTGCGAATAGAATGATGGCTAATGCTTCGATATTTAAAGATAGTAAATTTGCCCTACCAGGCTTCTTTTTAAAAGACATAGCTCTAGCCTTACTCCCCCTTAAGGAGCGTCGATCACCCACCCCTTTAGTTACTGCTAAAAATGTTACTGAGAGTTACGTAAAAGAACTTTTTGAAAATACAAAAGAGGGAAAGTTCTCGCTTAAACATCTCTGGGAGAGCTATTTGGATTTCTATAATAGAGTTCGTGTAACCCTGTTAAACGAACAGGAGAAAGAAAGTTATATTAAGGAAATGCCTAATTTCACACATATAGCCTACCAAAGATTATTAGAATTTCTTGATGCTAATAAAGAACTTCTACACCATAAGAGATGTAGACTTCTTGCCGGAATAATTAACGAGATGGATAGAATCTCAAGAGCTCATGGCATAGAACTTGCTGACCTCCTTATTCGGTCTCTTATCGTATCACTGAATCGGTGTTACGAATATGTGTCAACAACATCTGACTCACAAGAGGAGTTTACGAAAAGGGTGAAAGAAGAAATCCTCCATTATATACCAAGGATTCTTCAAGTAACTGAAATTATCGAAAAATCCGTCGAAGAGGCCAATAGCTTGCTATGGGAGCTGATAGACCAATGGAGGGAGTATTTTATGAAGTATATGGAAATACCACGTCCCATACTTGTAAAGGAACGTGAGGAACTTCCAGAAGAAGTAAGGAAGAGACTTATAGAAGGTGTTGCAAAAGCTTTAGAAAAAGAGGTGAAGTAACCCTGTCTTTATTAACTACTGTTCAGGAGATACATAGAATATATCCTGATATTAGCCCTGAAAAATTCGCAACTGTTTTAGACTTTATTTTAGCAGATGCGGTTAAAATGATACGCCTCCCTCCTACACCTCCGATAATTGAGATAAAAAAAGAAGAGTTGTTAAGGAAAAGAATGCGTAAAGGTAAGACAAGGAGTCGTCTTTTAAGAGGTGAGCTTTACCAAGCAGTTGCAAAAGCAAAGGGAATTCTTAATGGTGGTTCATGTTCTGACGCGTTAGAGTGGTTATCCGAAATAGAAAGCGCAACGAGCTATAGGATAAGAGCTTTAAGTCCTATGACATATTTAACATACTTCCCTGATCGGGGTAAAGATCTAACCATACCTATGCCACCGGTTGAAGAAGCGGTTATGGAGAGAAGAGCGCCTCCCTCCTTAGTAAAATTTGACATTGGCAAATCTTTATCTGAGAAGATTCGAAAGGAAAATGTTTTCTTAGACTTCCTTGGAACTGTGGAACGGAGTTGTAGGAGATTCATCCTTAAACATAAGCAGAGATGGGAATTTATAGTTGAAGAAATAGCTGATGTCGAAGAACCTGAGTGGAGGCGGATAGTTCTCATAGCAAAACCCCCTCCTAACCTCTCATTAGATGATATCCTCAAACTATGGGACTCTTTGGATGATGAAGTTCGTAAGCCTTTAGAACATGCTATAAGTTCCATGCCAGAACTAAAGGCGACTGCCATGCGGAGCTTAGAGGAGAGCCTTTACATTGAAGTGGATCTATGTTGAATGGACCTTCTGGCTTATTTAAGCCTGAGCTTTTTTATGAATTAGCTCAAAAGTTATTAGAAGATTCTAATTATGAAACGAATAGCAGGATAAGAACTGCTGTGAGTAGAGCATACTACGCAGCTTTCTTAACAGCAAGAAGTAGACTTGAAGTCCTTAACTTTAACTTGCACAGACAGCAAGTACATAAGGAAGTTCATGAAGCTATTAAAAGCAAGGATCCAAAACTAGCTCAAAAGTTGTCAACATTAAGGAGATATCGCAACGAGGCTGATTATGACCTTAACTTAACATTAACTATACATGCTGCGAAAAGTTACCTTGAGATATGCCGAATAATTCTTAAACCTTTATCAGAACTTTCATTTACTATACAAGAAGCAAATTGCATTCAACAAAAATTTGAACTTCAGCTAAGGAAATGAGAAATCGATAGCACTACGGAAAAATTTCAGTTAAACTCCGTATCTTATAGTATTCCATGGGTAGTTTGAATGCAAATGGGTCTTCCCTCAGAATAGAGGAGGCTTAGCTCATCGAATTGTACGAAGATATACAGTATGAGCAGAAGGAAAGGATTGCAGACGCCATCACCAAGATACTTCACGACTAAGAACGCTCCGAGGAAGCGTTATATTGGCAGTGGAAGAAAATCACAGAGGAGAGCTGTCAATAGATTGACAAACTATTTATAAATGAGCTGTCAATGATCTGACAGGATGTCCCTTCCAATCGAGCTTACAGACCAGAATCCTTGGTGGAGAGACAAATCAACAATCGATAAAGATAGATACATAGCCACATGGAAAGTCTCCAGCGTCCCTTGGAACCCCAGACTACAACACACCTTTGACCTTGATACTGACTTGGTGTATACGATTCGAGGTCCGAGGCAGGTTGGCAAGACCACTCTAACAAAACTCATGGTCAAGGACCTTCTTGAGAAGGTTGATGCGAGGAGAGTCTTCTACTACACCTGTGATCTTATTGCAAATCCTAGAGAGCTTACCAGCATAATCGCAACGTACATCGACTGGCTAAGGAGCTTCACTGATGAGAGGGCTTTCATGTTCTTAGACGAAGTTTCATCGATTCGAGAGTGGCAGAGAGCCATCAAACATCTGGCTGATACTGGTAAGTTGGAGGCTGTTACTGTCTTTCTCACTGGTTCTCACACGTTGGATATAAAGGCCATGTCTGAGAGGCTTCCTGGTAGACGTGGCGTAGCTGAAGACACTTTGGACAAGATCTTGCTTCCCATGAAGTACTCCGAATATGTGGAAACTCTAAACAAAGAAATTTCACGGGAAGTTGCCTCTCTCAGTCTAAGAAGATGGGAGCGGAGGAGATCTTTAATTGAGATGATATCAAGAGGAGAGATTCCTAATGAATTTGACAGACTCGCTCTCTTCCTGAAGGACCTTAACGAAAACCTACAGAACTACTTCCTGACTGGTGGCATACCTCATGTGGTGGATGACTATCTAAAGACTGGGAAGATTTCGGAAGGTGTGTACAGGACCTATATTGATGTTGTAAGAGGAGATCTGATTAGGTGGGGAAAGCGTGAGGGCTACTTAAGACAAGTTTTGAGCAGAGTTATGGAGACGCTAGGCAGCCCTGTAGGATGGAACACGCTTAGACAGAACACTGACATAGCAAGTCATAACACAGTAGCTGACTATGTCGACGCTCTCAAGGACAGCTTCATCCTAATCTATCTACACCAGTTCGATATATCAAGAAAAAAGCCATCTTATCAAAAAGAGAAGAAGATTCACTTTCGCGATCCTTTCTTCCTGCATGCCCTAAGAGGCTGGGTTTCAGGAAGAGAGCCCTTCATGGAGAGCCTCGATTTCCTAAGAGATGCGGAGAATGTTGGAAGGTTAGTTGAGGGCATTGTGGCGGATCATCTCGTTAGACTGGCCTTCCATCTTAGTGAACAGAAACAGCTCTTCGAATATGAAAATGCATTGTTCTTTTGGAGAGGTAAGAAAGAGAGGGAGGTTGACTTTGTTCTTAGAATGAATGCAACATATCTGCCCATCGAGGTCAAGTATCAACGCAGCGTCAAGAGAAGCGATCTCTATGGAGTAATAGACTTCGGAAAGGGGGCAGAATCTAAGGGAGGCCTAATCCTGTCGAGGGATAAGCTCCAAATTAAGAATAAGATCGTAGTCGTGCCTCTTGCTTTGTTCTTGATGCTGGCATGAGACTATGGAATCCTTAGCAAAGATTACTTGAATCATTAAAACAATACAGTATTGCCAGTATCATCTACTAGAATCAGGAATAAAGAAATAGATGAGGAAGGGCATAAAATCAGATAGTAAAACTTGGATTAAAAAAATAAGAGGTGGTTAGTTAATAAGGCCCTCCAAGACCATTAGGTGTTGCTAAGGCATACCATTCATGTTCGCCAGGTGTGGCTACTCCTTGATCCATTATTACTTCAAATTGATCCCAGATTGGATAGCCATCTTCTCTCCAATATGGACTATTTTGTAATTCTAGACCGACCCATATTATCTTATAGTGCCAAGTGGGCTCTCCTGAACCACTTGGAAACGCTCCGTTCCATTCGTTTGTGCACCAAGCATCAGGCGTCCAAGGTGCACCGTGAAATCTAGCATCATCCCATGCTTTGCTCCACTTCATAACAAGATGATCATTTGCATAAGTTGGGTCTCCCCAAACCGTTCCATCTAGAACTCTATCAACACCATCAGCCTTTCCAACGAATACTCTTGCTTTATAATTGTATCCAAACTTATCGAAACCACTTTTAGCCATTACTGGTATTGCGAATACTGCCATGCTCATTAGGAACATTGCAACAGCGAAGATTGAAAATTACAAAGCAAAAACAATATCAAGTATTTCTGAGCGAAGTATTCTAGAATTCTTTTAAATATTTGACCATTATGATGTAAAAAGTATCTCGCTGTGCTCCCTCCCTACAGCCAAGCAATCTGTTGTGATATGTCTATCTTCCCAATATACCATACGACTTTATGGTGTTGATGATCTTTCAGGCTCTTATCACTTAAAAGCGCGTTAAGAAGACTATCTCCTGGGTTTTTCTTTTTTACCCAAGACGAGCATATTCAAAGAGACTCCGTTGACTGTAGAAACTTTCCATCTTACTCCAGGTATATCGCCCATAGACCTTCCCATAGAGCCTCCTATCCCTTCAATTATGACTTCATCATGCTCATCCACATAATTTAATGCGCCATCACCTGGAAGGAAGCTTGTTATCTGCTTGCCATTCTTCACCAATTGAACACGAACACATTTTCTTATGGCAGAGTTAGGCTGCTTTGATTCAACTCCAACCTTCTCCAAGACTATGGCTCTGGCTTGAGGAGCACCTTCAAGAGGGTCTGCTTTCTTATCGAGCATCAATAGCCTACGCTTATAGTACTTGTCAGACCATCTTAGCTTCTGCTTTTTCCTCCTCAATTTTCTAGCAGCCATTTCTCCTTTAGGAGACTTTGATTTAGACAATCTAACCACCAGACTTTACTGTCCCATATAAAAGATTTTAGAACGATCTTTTCAACTTTGCGCTTCAACGATGATTTCATGGAAGAAAGCAAAAATATATATCCCTCTCAATATTGGTGATTGTAGGCATCGAGCTATAGTGAAACACTCAGTAAAAACTGGATTTAGTTTCGGTTTGACCTCAGCAATAATCACAACGCTAGGATTGATGGTAGGCCTGACTTCTGGCACCCGCTCAGAACTTGCCGTTATCGGTGGAATATTAGTAATAGCTATAGCAGATGCATTTTCAGATGCACTAGGAATCCATATATCTGAAGAATCAGAGTGCAAGCACACATTAAAGGAAATATGGGAATCAACGATCTCCACTTTTCTGACTAAATTTATCTTCGCAACTACATTTATTGTTCCTGTCTTGCTATTTCCACTGACAACTGCAGTTATAGTAAGCATTGTTTGGGGGCTATCTCTTTTAGGAGTCTTTAGTTTCTATCTCGCAAGAGAGCAGAAGGCAAGAGCTTGGAAAGTTATCGCAGAGCATCTGTTAATTGCAATTATAGTTGTAATTATAGCGAATTTTGTTGGAGACTTTATCAGGTCGGTCTTTGTCTAATGCTATAAATGCCAAAGAACTCAAACATTACATCGAAATTGCCTGTGAAAACTCTTTCCAAAGACTGTTTCCTTTTTCTATCGTCTTAACAACCTTCCCACAGACAAGGTGTTTCTCGACGCTCTCTTTATGACCGCTGGTATCTGTCAGAAAGAAGCGATTTCCTTCGATTCTTGTAATCTTATGAACAACACATATAGGAACTTTCCCACCTTGTAGCCATCTGAAACTTGGGTAAACGATTATATCTCCCTCTTTCAATTCCTCTGGCTGTAGCTTTCGCTTTATGATCAGCAAGTCACCTTCGTTGATCAAAGGCTCCATGCACTTTTCCATGGCAAATAAGAAAGAATTCGTTTCAGTGACTTGTCTGCACATTTCACACTTAATTAACGCTAAGGCTTTCTCATCTTTTGCTAATTCTTCATCAACACCATGTCTTGCAATGAATTCTAGGAGAAACATAAGCATGACTCTGTAAGCTTCAGCGTAAATGAAAAATGGCGGACAATCCTTCTTCATATCACAGTCAGCACAATTTTCTCTAATAATTCCTAGGATTGAATTTAACAAATCGCCAAGGGCTCTTTGGCAGGTTGCTAAGTATTTCATGATTGCGCTTGGTATTTCATTAGCTTCCCTTAGATTTTGATTCTCTTGAGGCATTTTTTAAATCATCTTCCCATCAACTTTTTCCATAATTCTGTGTCTCTTTTAATGATCTGGACGACTATGCCACAAATCCTCTCAACTGAGGTGAGTCCCTCATCAGGGGCTGGTTCAAAGTCGCCTTTCGTTCTAATATAGATCGAACCTTCTTTCCTAACTATCTCAACTATCCTTCTGATATGACAGTCTCCTGGACCCGCTCTCAATACAGCTATATCGCCAACATTTATAGTAAGGCGATCGATGGACCTTTTGATGAGTACTAGATCACCTTCCTCTACAGTAGGTTTCATGCACTCTTTACTCGATGCCCTTATGATGGGCTTTTTCTCTGTAAGCTGACAGACAAAACACACCAAAGCAGGCCACCATTCTTCTAAAGATAATGAGCTATTCGAAGCCCAGGATACTAAACCGTCCCAGATACCATTGAATAGTGCGAAAACAGTTTCACGCGGGAGAAGCTCACAGCCTTCCTTTCCCTTAGATTTTGGACATTTAGAACAATATTCTTCGATAATAGACTTCTCTAGAGCTCTAGCCGTCTCATCGAAGTATAGAGTTGCATCTTCTATGATCTTCTTTGCTTTCTGTCCACTCATAATACTTTTTACGCTATTTTTTAAACTCACATAAATTTAAAAGTTCTTTCTCATAATTTCTCTTAAAGCTTTATCGATTAACCTTCTTTATTCTATAGCCTTCTGGAATTTCTATTGCTTCTGAAAGGCTGAACTCACGCTTTAGAAATTTGCTTACATTATTATGCACAATCCCAAGCTTATAGCGACTTTTCAATAGCCTCATAAAGCTTAAGCTGACGTATCTTAATCGAAGCAAGAACTTCTTAGATGCATAGTAGATCATGTTGTAAATCTCTTTTAAAGGAACGGCTTTAGGAGATATTTCTGGAGCATAGACTCCTTTCTCCCAGTGCTCATCCTCATTTAACAATCCCTTTGATACCAAATCTGCCCATAAAGGAGTCCCAGGATGAATTTCTAAAGGATGAAAGATCGGTACATCGATATCCAACTTTTGGGCAAAGTTGAGGGTATTCTGAATTTCTTCTCGAGTTTCGTCTGGAGCACCAACTATGAAAGAACCAACGATGATATCAATGCCAGCCTTTCTTGTAGCTTTGGTGACTGCTATGGATTGTGATGGTACTATTCCCTTTTTGTAGAAATCAAGGATTCTTTGATTCGCGCTTTCCATGCCATAGTAGATGATTCTACATCCGGCCTTGGCCATAGCCCTTAAAGAATCCATGGATATGCAGTCAACCCTGGCATCACAGACCCAATCCATATCAATCTTATTTTTCTTCATTAAATTGCATAATTCTATCACTCTTTTTGGGTTCAAGGCAAAGTTGTCATCGACAAATAATATTTGCCTAAACCCTTGATGGTAAAGCATCTCTAACTCTTCCAAGATGTTTTCTGGAGACCTAGGCCTCCATCTTCGACGTGCAAATAGAGAACAAGCGCAATAAGTGCAATTGAAGGGACAACCACGAGAAGAGACTATAGAGGTGAACTTTTTCGTAGCAACAGTTAATCCAGCAAGGGTTGATCTGTATTCTTTCTTTAGCAGACTTCTATCAGGAAAAGGAATTTTGTCCAATTCTTTGATAAGTGGCCTATCTGGTGTGAAGACTATTCTATCTCCTTCTCTAAAAACTATGCCTCTAACATCTTTGATGTCTTTTCCCTTTTCCAAGCAGTTTGCTATTTCTAGGCATGTAAACTCTCCTTCATCTCTGACTATCAAATCTACAAAGGGATATTTCCTTAAAATTCTCTCAGCATTAAAGGTAGCATGATAATTACCAAAAGCGATTTTGATGTTTGGGTTGATTTCTTTAACCTTCTCAGCTATGATTGCTGCTGATCTTCCTGAGCTAGATAATGTTGAAAAGCCTAGAAAGTCTGGGTCCTCTTTCTTAACCCATGATAATGCATCTTGAAGAGAAGTTTGACTTGCAGCGTCAAGAACAGAAACATCAAAACCATTTTGTTTTAGAAAAGTAGCAATATATAACAATCCTAAAGGGGGCCAAGATGCTGGAGCAGTAATAACATGAGTCCAAGATTCACTCGCTCCAGGGTTTATGAATGAGAACTTCATCTTAATCACATATAATGAACCATCTATCCAATTGTTTTGTAATAAAAGATTTGCTTTTTAAATAGTTTGGATTTCTCGATTTTGTTAATGAAATCAAGCATTAAAATAATTCAAGTTCTGAAGATAGTCGCCAAATCGACTCAACTCTTCTATATGCTTTATCTTTCCCTTACTCGCTTTTGCCAATTCTCTTCTGAAGAATAGGTCTATCTTTCTACTCTTCTCTTGAAGGATCATGGCAGCCCTTTTTGTTAACGCTCTTCCTTTTTTATCCAGATCCAGAAGAAGAATTATCTTTTTGTACTTTTCAGCCTTAATGGCCAATTTTACTAAGCTTTCATTATGGCATAGCAAGAACAGATCTCCCTTAAATCCTATCGATTCAAGGGCCTTTGCATCACGCTGTCCCTCAACCACTACTAAAGCACCGTTTTTACATTCATCGTTTAATCTTTTCGTGAATAGCATCAATTCTTGAAGGGTATCTTGATTCGATTTAAAGTCTATCATACCATTTACCTTGGTGATAGCAATGAATAATAGTGTTCATTTTGAATATAAGTATTGTCTTATTCTACTTAAGGCTAAAGAAAAAATTCTCCACTCTTTTTGAGAATACTTTCCATTCTTCTATAGGAATTCTAAATTCAATGAATTTACACACCATTCCGCTGATAGGAAAGTCTGGCAAGTACTCATGAGTAAGAATGTAATCTCTAGAAAAGGGAGGTTGATAAGGAATTGGAATTTGGTGAAAAAATGCATAGATTTCTAACTTGCCTTCTATCGATGATTGGATGATTTTGCTCAGGTAAAGTACTCTCATGTGAGGGATTTCAGTCTCTAGAGTAATGGGAAGGCTCGATCCAGCATCTATAAGGAACTTTGTAAGAATAGAGCCACGAGCTACAACCTTGAATTCTAAGTTGCCATCTTCCTTTGGCAGATTAAAGTGGATTGCATACTTCATACTTTCCGATTCTACCAATTTGTCTGATCTATTATGGAGTATTATTTGAAAGGATATTGCAGGTCTTAGCTCTGGATCTTTGCCTATAGAGATCTTATCCAAAGTTACATCGAAATATTTGGAAACGTCAAAATAAGAATTCATCAAATTGGATTTAATGGCGTATCATATAAATAAGATGGATATATGAGCAAATGTATAGGAAAGAAAGTTGGAATAAAGAATTTTATGAATTTGATTAGCTCCTGTCTGTCGCACGCCTGGGTAAACCCTATACTTCATCTTTTATCTGCTAGGGCCGTCAGCGAGCTTTTGGACAGGAGCCATAAAATGTTAATTAGATTCTATAGGTTAAGTTTTTTGTTTAACCCATGGATGCCAATCTTTACCATTGCTATTTATTTTTATGAAACTAATTCTTTTTTATTATCCTTAGCATGCATTCGTATCTCCTAAGGAAGATCGGATCAATGCTCCAAGTATTCTTCTATAATTCTTCTCTGGCTTCTCCTTAGAATTTCTAACAGCGTTGATGTAGTTATGTTCAGGCTTTTGGCTAGTTCTGAGAGATTTATTCTCTTTGGGTAGTCGAAATAGCCTGCTTCAAAAGCCGCCTGAATTATCTGCTCCTGCCTATTTGTCAAGACTCCTTTGACTCTCGTTCTAGTTATCTTGTTTATTTCAACTTCCAATCCTTTTTCAGCAAGCTTCTTCAATAGATGCTTGAACTGGTCGACCCCTCTCAGCATAAGAGTGTATTCTACATATCCATTTTTCTTGGTTCTAGCAGAGGTGAGAAAGCATTTTGATTCTGCGAATATTCTACAGGCGAGACAACTCGAAGTCTTTATTAAACCAAAAGCTCTACCTCTTCCAACTCTGATGATATCAGAATCACAGATGAGCTTATTTTGACTTATACTTTCTAATACCTCGTCAAGGATTTCGTCTGGCCCGGATATCTCCACAAGTTCCTCTGTACTACACTCTCCATCACTTGGTTTACAACCTTTGATCTTGATAATCACTGGGTACTTTTCAGTGATCTCTTCTATCCAAGTATTCGAAGTCTTAAGAATTAGGACAACCTCGATCAAGGTTTACACCAAAAAGAAGACCTTATTCCAGCTTAACTGGGTTTAGGCCAAAGGAAGACCTAGCCTCTCAGCTATGCTCTTGTATGTCCTTAATGCTACCTCTTCATTGTGGATTCCTGAGCCAGAGGCTACCTGTAAGATAACCACCCCTTCTTTCAGCACGCTCACCCTCACTTTATCATTATATTCAAAGGTTAAGCCCAACTTGCCCTCTGCCTTTAATATGATACCCTCGATCCGAAGCTTATTCGATATACTTTCTACGTTAAGCGACTTTCTTGTGTCGATGATGAATACGCCTCTTCCATCCCTCCCACATACACTGCTCACAGCCTTTTCGAGAGATCGAGATACTTCTGTTCTAGCTCCTCTACATGTAGGGCAATTGGCATTTTTCGATATTTCTAATAAATCAAAGCAGAAGTTCTCAAGGTCCACGAACATAAGACGATTTTTTAGGTGAGGTTCTTTTTTCAGTAGGATTCTGATAGCTTCTGATACTTCAATGCTGGAAACTATATCAAGAAGGGGCGTGAAGACTCCAACGGTTGCACACTTTTCCAAATCTTCGTCTCTTAGACCAGGGTAAAAGCATTCAAGACAAGCCGTTTCCCCAGGGATAAAAGTAGACACGTTTCCAAAGGTCTGGATAGCAGCCCCAAAGACGTATGGCATCTTCAGCTTCACAGCCGCCCTATTCAAGATATATCTGGCCCCTATGGTATCCAATCCATCTATAACCACGTCTACTCCTTCTATCAGCTCTTCTACGTTGCTAGGTCTGATGGAGGTTGCGATAGGGTCTATTTCTACGCTGGAATTCAATATACTCAGTCTTTTTGTAGCGGCTTCGACTTTGGGTAGACCTATGCAGGATTCGTCATAAAGATACTGTCTATGGAGGTCTGATCTTGATACAACATCTCTATCTATGATACGAAGGTAACCTATGCCCATAGCCACTAACTTCAAGGCTATAGGAGAACCAAGCCCTCCTGCCCCCAAAAGGCATACTCTTCCATCTCTGAGAAGTGATTGCCCTTCATACCCTATGTAGTTCAGAGTTATCTGCCTTGAATACCTCTCCAAATCTTCATCTGTAAGATCGGTTCTTTCCATTTTAACCCCCTAAAAGAATACTAGACGGTCAGAAAACGAGTGAGGCTAACCTCCTCCTACAGCCGGCATAATTATAACACTATCTTTGTCTTTAAGCTTAGTCTTTAGTGAGTCAAGGAATCTAATATCCTTATTGTTTACGTATATATTTACAAATGGGCGTGGCGCACCATCATCATCAAGCACTCTTTTCTTAAAACTCTCGCCAAAACTTTTTACAAACTCATCCAATAGCTCTGATATGTCCGAGGCTGAAACCTCAACTTCTTTCTTTCCACCCGTAGCTTCGATCAACCCACCGAAGAATCTCACCTTTACCTTACCCAAATGCCAACACCTCTAACCTAGAGAAGATGAAAGCGCTTCCAGTGTAGGCTCGATCTCGCTAAAAGCGAAGGTGTATTCGGATACAGCGTCGATGGTCTTTAACCCGTTCCCTGTCACACAGCATACCACTATATCATCCCTTCTAATCCTTCCCTCTTCGATAAGTCTTTTTGCCAGAGCTATGGTGACACTTCCTGCAGGCTCTGTAAAGATTCCTTCCGTCTTCGCCAAAAGCTTGATAGACTCAACTATCTCAAGATCTGAGACAGCACCCACAACTCCTTCGCTTCTTCTAACTTCTCTTAAAACGTAAAGTCCATCTCCAGGATCGCCTATGGCTATACTCTTAGCGATGGTTTTTGGATGCTCAACCGGAAGGACCTTATCTGCTCCTATTGTGAAGGCTTTTGCAATGGGCGCGCAACCTTCTGCCTGGGCACCATGAAGCCTTATCTTCTCCCCTTTTGTTAAACCAACCTTCTCCAGCTGTTGAAAGCCTCTTGAAATGGCGCAGAGTAAGGCTCCGCTGGCAACAGGGATGATAACATGATCTGGTCTATTCCAGTCTAGTTGCTCACAGATTTCAAAGGCAAGGGTCTTCGAGCCTTCACAGTAGTATGGTCGCGAAGTTATGTTCACTATGTTCCATCCATACAATTCTGATGCGAGATAGGCAAGCCGGTTTGCATCATCATAAGTCCCTCGAACTGGGATTATTTTTGCTCCGTAACTTGCTATCTGGGCTATCTTGCTAGATTCTATGCTCGATGGTGTAAAGACGTAGCATGGGAGATTCGCCTTACCTGCATGCGCTGCAACAGCCGCCGCAAGGTTCCCTGTTGAGACACAAGCTACAGCTGAATCCCCAAATTCTATGGCTTTTGAAACTGCCACTTCAGCCGGTCGATCCTTGAATGAAAAGGTCGGATTGACAGAATCATTCTTTACATATAAGTTTCTTATGCCAAGTGATTTGCCTAAGTTGACACATTTGATTAGAGGTGTGAAGCCTGTGTTAAGATCAACAATGTTCTTCTTGTCGCTAATGGGCAGAAGCTCAGAGTACCTCCATATAGTGCGAGGTCTATTGTCAAACGACGTTTTGCTAATATGTATTTTATCGTAATCATAGACTACATCGAGCGGGCCAAAGCATTTTTTGCATAAAGCAATCTTGATAGGTGGATACTCCGTTCCACACTCTCTGCACTTAAGAGATTTGACGAAGCTCATGGTAGTTGCCACACCTTATGTAGCTCAAGTATTAATATATTTTTGATAAAAAAATTCCTTTTGGAATAATCTGTTTCCAGTATGTTGGCAAATCAAATTCTATAGTAAAAACTCTTCTTTATCTCCCTTTTTGGATGATGATGGTAAACACTTGATCTTTCTCTTTAACATCAATTATGATGTGCCCCTTGTTCTTCACTGTTTGAATCACACCTTTCAAGCTATCAGCATTATCGACCTCTATCCTTAGCTTTGAACCAACTTGAATCTTTTCTAGTTCTCTTATTGTCAATAGGTTAGTGTGAGGACAAAAGAGCCCCTTAAGGTCCAGCATCTTCTCATCGGTCATCTTCTTCACCATAAATCAAGGATTTTATTTCATCGAAGCCCAGTCTTTCGATCAAGGCTCCAAACCTCTCTTTCCTTACTCCATCCGCCAATCCTTCTTTTTCAAAGATCTTGACAGCGCCTTCTATGATGGATAATACCATTTCTTCATCGGCGAATTCCATTACCTTCTTGGCTAGGCTTGGATGCCTACCTTGCTTTCCACCCAGAAATATGGTTAGGCCTTCCTTCTCAGGCTCTATAGCATCGAAGGGGCACAGCCTTATGCAATCGCCACAGCAAACACATTTTTCAAAATCTATGACAGCCTTTTCATCGACTATATTGATGGCTTTCTCCTTACATATGGCTACACAGACCTTGCAACCATTACAAATTTCTTCCTTAACTCTTGGTTTCACGACTCCTATGATGCCTATATCGTTAGAGTACACGTTGGCGCAGGAGTTCGGGCATCCAGCAATAGCTATCTTAAATTTACCCTTGAGGTTATAGCCAAGCTTTCTCTTATCTATGAAATCCTTGATTCTATAGACTAGCTTTCTAGTACTAATGTTGGCATATTTACATTCAGGGTAGCCTGGGCAAGCTATGATGTTTCTAATCGTTGGACCACACCCCCATGTGGGTGTACCGTTCTCCTTCAGCTTCTCCTGAATCTCGCTTAACCTTTCATAAGGCACTCCGGGTATCTGTATTCCCTGCCTTGTTGACAAGTGCACTTGCCCGTTACCATATTCATTGGCTAGTTTGCAGATGATCTCAAGTTGCTCTGCTGTAATAACCCCTGCTGGTATGCTGAGTCGACAGATAAAGAATTTTGGATCTCTTTGTTGAATTAATCCGTTTCTCCTCATCTCTGTCAATTCGGCTTTTGATAGCTTGTTCAGATCCTTGCTTAAGATTTCACTTAAAGAGTTTGCTTCTTCCATTCTATCACCAAATTCTAATCTTCTTCGATAAAGGGTTCCTTCCACCGAGTGATTACATCAGCAACTTCTGGCCTGATAAGTTCTGATGGCACCCTCCCCTCATTAACAATTGATTGCCTTATCTTTGTTCCGCTGAACTGTAAATGATATTCAGAACCATGGGGGCATATCTTCCTATTCACTATAGAAAGGCATCTACTGCAATAGTAGAAGGATGGGAAAAATACGGGCGTAATACCAAGATCTGGAAATTCTGCAAAAGCCTCTTGGGCTGCATAAGGTGGGTAATAGTCCCCGATTCCTGCATGGTCTCTTCCTACTATAAAATGAGTGCAACCGAAATTCTTTCTCATTATGGCATGATGTATCGCTTCCCTTGGACCAGCGTACCTCATTTCAGTCTGTAGAACTCCGAAGACAACCCTTTCCATTGGGAAGTAGTTCGTAATCAAAGCTTTATAGGCATCTAGAATAACCTCATCTTTGAAATCTCCCTTCTTCTTCCTACCCAAAAGAGGATTGATAAAGAGCCCGTCAAAGAGAGACAAAGCCGTCTTTTGAATGCATTCATGTCCTTTGTGAGGGATATTCCTTGTCTGGAAGCCTACGACCGTCTTCCAACCTTTTGCTTTAAACAAACTCCTTGTGGCTGATGGTGCAAGGGCATATTCTTGAAAAGGAGTTATAAACTCTTCAACGAGATCTATCTTCCCTCCTAAAAGGATTTCTCTCATGTTATATGTCTTTACTACACCTGGATGTAATGGGTCTGTTGTTCCAAAGACCTTTTCAGCAATCTCTTTCTTGTCAAACTTATAGATATCTTCTATATGCATAAGTGCAATTATTTCTTCATTGTAAATTAGTGCTATATCATCTCCCTCCTTTAAATCTTTAACATCTTCTTTAGAGACGTCTAGTAGGATAGGAATGGTCCATGGGAGACCTTTGGTAAGGCGCTTCCTTTCAAGTACGTTCAGATAGTCTTCTCTTACCATGAAGCCCTCTAGAGGACTTAGCACTCCTTTTCCTATGTTTCCCAGTTCTATACTAGTCTCTTTATCTATGTGAATCTTCGCCAATTCTTTAGCTGTCTCCTTTGCTTTGTTCTTCATCTTGCCGACCAAGACTCTATCGATAAGTCTTCCGCCATGGGGTTTAGACAGATGATTATACATTATCCAATCACCTTCTAAGTCTATAGTGTAGCCCACACTCTTTTTCACCACGCTCCCACCACCAACGTCCAGCTCTTGGGTCTTCACCAGGCTTGACTGGTCTCGTGCAAGGCTCACAACCTATGCTTGGATAGCCTCTCTCATGTAGCTTATTGTAGGGAACGCTGTTCAGTCTTATGTAGTTCCAGACTTCATCAGAATTCCATTCTGCCAATGGGTTGACCTTAACAATTTTATTGTTTTCCATATCCAGTTCGACCTTCCTTATGTTGGATCGCGTAGGCGTTTGGCTTCTTCTTAGACCTGTAATCCATGCGTCTAGCCCTGAAAGGGCTCTTTTTAGAGGCTCTACTTTCCTCACTTGGCAACAAAGATGACGGTGCCCTACGGACTTGTAGAATAAGTTGGGACCGTGCTCTCTTACCATCTGCTCTAATGCATTTGTCTGAGGATAGTAGACTTCGATTTTAATACCATATTTTTCTCTCACTGCATCCATGACATCGTAGGTCTCTTGGTGAAGCCTACCAGTGTCTAAGGTGAAGACCCTTACGTCTGGATCGATTTTATACATCATATCTATCAACACCATATCCTCTGCCCCAAAGCTGGAAGCTAAAGCAATTCTAGGATGGAACTCTTTAAGAGCCCATCTCAAGACCTCTTGAGGCTCCTTGCCTTCGAAGAATTGTGCTACCAAATCGATTCTCTTCTGATCAAATCTTAATCTCATATTTTCAGCCACTAACTACTATCACCCCTTGAATATTAAAAGAAAACCTGAGACAAAAAGAATCAAGGCTATAATTATCAAAAGAGGCCTTGCAGGAATCCTGGCGTTAAACTTACTTCCTAAGATTACGCCAGGTATTGAACCAATAAGCAGAAGGAATACGAGCGATAAATCCACGTTACCCATGAAGATGTAAAGAGAACCGGCCAATGTAGTCAGTAGGGATGCTAGAAGGATATCAGTCCCCACTAGTTTTGAGGGTGGGAGAGGAAAGAAAAGGATGAGAAGGGGCATCAAAAGAACACCACTTCCTACAGATGTCGTGCTGACCAAAAAACCGACCACCAAGCCCAAAAAACATGCTAAAAACTTAGTCTTCTTAGAAAAAGATGTATTGATCAGATTTTTATGCATATTTCTTCTAAGTAATGACTGAATCAGAATTGATACGGCAATCACAAATAACGTAAAACCTAGAATTGTACGAATGAAAGCATCTACAGTACTTCCATACTGAAAGTTTAGAAATGATAGAGAGCCTACACCTATAAGCGCTGCAGGAAGGGCTCCTATGGCAAGATACTTGGCAACTGTCAGATCTAGTGTGCGTTGTCTGTAGTGTTGAAAAGCACCTACGGTCTTGGTCACAGCCGCAAAAACTAAATCAGTAGAAACAGCGAAAAGAGGGCGAACATCTGCAAAGAGTATAAGCATAGGGGTCATGAGCGCACCACCACCCATCCCTGACATACCGACCACAAAGCCAACAAGGAAACCAGCTAAAGGGATCAGGAACTCAACCAACATCTATCACCTTTTGAGGCAGTTGTTCAGAAATCTGGCTTCTCCGATTATCTTTTCTAGCTCCTTATGAGTAAATATGTGAAATTCATCTACATACACTGTCCCGTATTTATCCCCACTGTCTCCAAAAATCATAACACATGATCCATCATCCTCTTTAGCTATCTTTAGTGCAGCATGTAGCACAGCCCCTGAAGAAGGACCGACGTATAGCTTTTCCTTGAATGCAAGTCTTCTAACTGCGTTGAACGCTTCTTCATCTGAAACTCTTATCCATCTGTCTACAACATGCTTTCTCTCTTCAAAGACCTTTGGAGTCGCGGATTCCTCGAAGTTTCTTAGGCCTTGTATATGGTGCCTCTTCTGAGGTTCAACTGCTATCACTTTGATCTCAGGGTTCTTCTCCTTAAGGAACTGACCTACTCCTGTTATGGTACCGCCTGTGCCTACACCACATATAAAGTGGGTTATCTTACCATTTGTCTGCTTCCATATTTCGGGTCCAGTAGTCTCATAATGGGCAAGGAAGTTGTAGAAGTTTTCATACTGATTAGGCATAAAATACTCCTTTAACTTTTTCCTTCTTCTGAAAGGATTGCTTGCCACCATGCTCTTGGCTAAACTAATGCATTGGTCTGTGCCTACACCTACTCTAGGGCATAAGTCGTCAGATGTCTCTAAAACATTGGCTCCTAAAATTCTAAGAACTTCCTTTGTCTCTTCGCTTACCTTTTCAGGGATGATTACTTCTACTTCATATCCAAGGGCTCTGCTTACTCCAGCGAGGGCTATTCCTGTATTTCCCGACGTTGGTTCAACTATGATGGTCTTATCTGGAGATATCTCTCCCCTTTCTTCAGCCTTCCTTAGCATGTAGTAAGCAATCCTATCCTTGACCGAGCCCCAAGGGTTGCACCATTCGAGTTTCGCAAATAACTTCATCGATCTAGTACCAAAGTTGTGAATAGAAATGAGGGGGGTATTGCCAGGCTGATTAAGCATCGCTTCACTAACCTTTCGTTCCACTATCATCACTCCGAACCCCCAAGACTTATCTGAGCGACATGCTTGTCGATCGACTTTCTTTTGTTACCATGCGCGAATTTTTTCATTGGAAGGAATATAATATAACAATGTTATAAATCTAATCCCTTATATGTTAGGGATTCTTGTCCTGTTGGTTTTTCAGACTTAACTTTCTGTCTTTACTATATCGATAACTTTACTTAAATCTACTTCAAAGACAGATACAGGGTTTCTTAGCTTAAAGTTCTCTAAAACTAATGGATGTATCTCTCCAATTATCCCAAGCTTATTCTTTGCTGATACTATCTCTGCAACTCTGCCTGATGTAAAGGATGGATGACGAGTAGGAATGGTATTTATGCTGAGATTGAAAGTCTGTAGGAGAAGAGAGCTAAGAATCGATTTGACTTCTGTATAGTTGGCTGTAGAATGGGATACTGCTGTAGCGAGATGATAATCCTCTCTGATGCCATTAGGAGTTCTTAAATCCTTAGAGTATACTTTCGATATTTCGAATATTCTTTGTGGATACTCCTCATGCAAGTTCTTTGATAATACTATAAGCAAAGATGGGAATATATTATCTCTAAGAAATTCATACTCTATTGATTTAGGATTCTCGACCTTGACTATGGTTTTAGGCTTTCTTTTTGTAAATTCATAAAGGGCTTTTTCACTTATCAGGTGATAATTCATGACTTCTATACAGCCTAAACCTATCATAGCATCTCTAGCCAAGCCTATTAATTTTAGATCGTCATGATACTTTCCAGCCTTTTTGAATTCTGGTAAAGTTGGAGTAAGCTTTTCAAACCCATAACCATAAGCTATCTCTTCAACTAAATCAACTTGATGCAATAAATCAACTCGATATCTCGGTATTAATGCTGTTAGCTTTCCATCCTTTGATGCTACGCTTATTCTGCTTCTCTCTAAACTTTCACGAATTTCTTCATCATTGAGCTTTAATCCTAGAAGATCGTTTGCCAATTTTCTATCAACTTCCATCTGTTGAAGACTCATATCAGGAGTAATTTTGACTGAATTACCAAGCCTTATTTTCACAGATTCAATCTTAGCGCCAATATCATTCAAAGCTGCAGCTATTATGGCTAGAGAATCTTCATCAGCTTTTAGGTCAGTTGCTGTTATCTCAATGAGCAAATTCTTCGTTTCTGGAGTTAATCTGGTCAATTCTCCATTTATTATTGGAGGAAATGACAAAACTTGATCTAAACTATCCATTATCAAAGGGTAATTGGCAAAACTAGACACTATATGCCCATATTCTCTCCCAACATCTGTCTTTTCTAATATTTCTTTCATGCTCATCTCTTCTTTTTCTCCTAATGGGACAAATTTGAATTCTGGAGGAACCGTTGTGTATTTTATAGGAGGCTTTAAAACATCGAAGTTATGAATTCCAATGGACATCTTTCTCCTACGCCTTCCTATGCCTTCATGTAAGTCTTCTTGCATAGAAATTATCTCTTGGATCAGTTCATCATTAAGGGTTATCCCTCTAGCAACAAGACCGACGACGAATGGTCTAACATGCTGCGTTGATTCATCAACTATCATTTCAACTCCTCCTTCGTTAATTACATAATTTGGTGCACCTCTTTCAAAGCCTAATATACCATTCAAAGATCTGGCTATTCCATAGATGGTTGAGAAGTCAGGCCTGTTTGGATTGTATTCTATCTTTACATAATCATCCGTAGCCTCTTCAAGGGTAACGCCAATGTATGGGATTTTATCCATTAAATCTTTTGTAGATAATTCTCCCTTTATCAAACTCTTTAATTTATCATAATATAATGTTATTACAGGCATAGAGGTACCTTCCTTAGCCAGCCTAAGTTATTTTCATAAATCTCTCTTATGTCATCTATTTGTAATCTAGCCATTATTATACGCTCTAAGCCTCCTCCCCATGCTAACACTGGGTTCTTTACACCTAATGGTAGAGTCACTTCAGGCCTGAATATACCCATGCCACATAATTCCATCCAACCAAAGCCCTCCACATGAACTATGGATTGTAAAGATGGTTCTGTGTATGGAAAATAGGTAGGCCAGAACTTTACCTTCTTCAGACCAAGTATTTTATAGAACTCACTTAAAATTCCCATAAGATCCCGTAGAGTAACTCTCTTACCAACCATTATTCCCTCTATCTGATGAAGCTCAGCAAGATGCTTTGGATCAAGCTTCTCGTTTCTGAATACTTTATCCACAGAGAATACCTTTGCTTCAGACACTTTATGATCGGCAAGGTACTTAACAGTCACAGCAGTTGTGTGAGTTCTTAAAACAAGCCTCTTTGCTTCATCCAAAACCCAATAGTATCCCCACCCCTTAGAACCTGTATTCCAGCCATTAGTATGAGTTCTTGATACTTTTTCTATCAAGCTTGGGCTTGCTATGCTAGGCTCTTTCACTTTAGATACATAAAAAGTGTCTTGCATATCTCTAGCAGGATGATCCTGGGGTACGAACAAAGCGTCAAAATTCCAGAAGGCTGGCTGAATAATTGGGCCTAGTATTTCCTCAAAGCCTAATGAGATAAAGGCTTCTCTAACTTCGTCTATGAAAAGTTGTACAGGATGCTTTTTGCCAGGATAAATGGTTGGTGCTACTGCTTCAACATCGAGAGAGCGAAGCCTATGCTGTCTCCACTTTCCACTTATTATCAAGTCAGGAGTTAGATAGTCTATTTCTTTAACTTCCTTTATGGTCTCAGCAGTCTTCCTACCAAGCTCTGTAAGAGAAATATTCACGATCTTGATAGGCTTCTTTATGAGATAGTCAGGCCTCTTCATTAATCTGTTTACAACTTTTTTATCTTCCTCCGATAATTCTTCAAAAAATAATACTTTTTCACTGATTTCTTTCAGTAAAGACTCTTCCAATGGGCTTTGATCAGATTTTAAAAGCTTCACGATTACCTTGTCTTCAATACTTGATATGCTTATCCAGCCCTTCGATCTAGCATAACCAAAAGCAGCAGAGAACTCTTGAGGGGTTGAGTTGAAGGCTTTGCTAAGTTCATCAAGCTTAGCCTCTCCACCCAATTTTTTCAAAATTTCTATCAAGCGCCTTTCTGGAAGGCCTTGCTCTATTGCCCTCTTACCTTCTCCTAAAATTTCGATTTTATGGTGAACCTTTTCTTCAATTTTTATCATTTCTTTTGATCTTAGCCATTCTACAGCCCTTCTTGCCTGATCCATACTCATATTTGCTCTAGAGGCTACATCCTCAAGCAAGCCTCCGCCATTTCTTATCAGTGATAAAAGGAGTTTTCTCTCCAAAGCATGCAAGGGCTTCAATTTAAACTCAATTTGATTAAGACAATTTTTAAGGATTGTTATATAGCATTCTAATCTCTTAGGATAAATTTGTCCATTATTCTCTTCGCTTTTTCTCTTTTCCTTTGATGATCAGAAAGAAAATCTTTGACTCTCTTTACCAATTTTTGCTTATGCTCACCACAAAGTAAGCAACCATCTCTACAACTTTTATAAGTACTTGCAAGAGATTTATCATCCCAGTCGAACAAGAAATATTCGTAAAAGTATACAGGGCATATGTCTGGATTCCCGCCTTTCTCTCTCTGCTCCTTTACTGTTGGTAACCCTCCAGTGAAGGCATTCTTTACCTTTCTCTCAGCTTGCTCTAATGAATCTGTTGTAAATATTGCAGTCTCTGGTTCACTTGCGCTCATCTTACCACTTTTTGTAAGGCTTGGGAAGAACTTTGAGTGAATCTCAGCAGGTTTGTAAAAGCCTAATTTTGGAGCAACATCTCTAGCAACTCTCCAATAGACTGATTGATCTATGGCAGCAGGTATCAAGCATGGAATGTTCTTACCTTTTAATACTGATGGGAAGAAGCAAGGTGCAGCCTGTATAGAAGGGAAGAAGATCATACCGATATTTGTGCTTGAATTAAAGCCAAAGGCAGCCTTTACTGTCGAGAAGGTCACATGCTTTGCAAATTGAGTTGCTATCTTATATAGAGTTCTCATGTATTCAGTGTCTAGAAAGATAAAGGTCTTTTTTGGATCAAAACCTAAAGCAATAACATCCAAAGCATTATCATAAGCATATTTGATAGTTTCATCAAGACTCATTTCAGGATTATGTAAAAATTTTTCATCGTCTGTCATCTGAAAGTATAGCTCAGCATCAAACTTGTCTTGTAGATACTTTGTGAAGATCCATGGTATTAGATGGCCTAGATGAGTTTGCCCAGAAGGGCCTCTACCTGTGTATAAGAAGAATTTCTCATTATTTTCATATTTATCCAAAATCCAGTCAAAATCTCTATGAGAGAAGAATATCTTCCTTTTTAACAATGGATGCAGTTCATTTGTATGCTTCTTTATTCTCTCAAGAAGATCATCATTTATTGGCATGGTACCAAATTCTCTTATTAATTTATCATAATCAACTTCTCCTCTAACTTCCCAAGGAGTAACTATGAACTCTCTCTCGTTTGCCATATTTATCATTCCAGATTGAGCATTATTACTGAGAATTGCCTCCCTTTTAATAATTTTCTAAAAAATTTTGTATTGAAAATTTTGACAAGATTAGATTAACTCTAATGATAGTAGCCGAAAGCATTATTGCTTGAAATCCTTTAAAATCTTATCAAATGAAGGTCTTAAATTAGGGATATCTTGTTTTACTGTATCCCAAACTGCTCTTAAATTAACTCCAAAGTACTCGTGAATCAATTTGTCTCTCATCCCTACCATTTCTTTCCAAGGTATCCCTTGATAGCGGTTTTTCACCCAATCTGGTATCTTTTTCGCAGCCTCTCCAATAATCTCTATAGCTCTGATGACTGCATAGATGGTCTTTCTATCTTTTACAAAATCATCATATCTCATACCTTCTACAAAACTCACAGCATCATCCATAGCCTCAACTATATCTTCTATATAATCTAGAAATTCTACTTTCATATGTTTACAACTTCTTCCAAGATGTGTTTCCCTATCCTTGGTTTCAATGTATCCTTCATAACTAAATCTACCTTGGCTTCAATAAGGTCGCTAATATAATATTCCAATTCAATAAATTTAAGAAGGCTTACGGGTTCTGTAAATTCCACAAGAATATCTACATCACTCCCTTTTTTCTGCTCACCCCTAACAAAAGAACCAAAGACTCCTATCTTTTACCTTGTATTTTTGCCTTAATTCTTCTTTATGTTCTGCTAAAATGTTTTTTATCTCTTCAAGTGTTTTCATAATCTCATTACTTTATCATAAAAAAGAAATGGTGTCTTAGAGCATATTATTGCTCTAAGGTATTGTGAAGTTTACTACTACGAAGCTATTGGCTTTTAGTGTTACTGATTTCTGTTGATTATAGTCTGGTAGCTTTATTGTGAAGGTTGCAGCCTTTCCAGTGTGTTTATAATTATACATGTACCAGCCGTCTTGATCTGTATATACAGTAGCGATTAGCTTGTCATCTGGACCATAAATTTGAACCTTAACGCCTTTTATTGGGTTGCCAATAGCATCTGTTACTATGCCTGCGAAGCCTGGGTCACACTTGAAGACGTTGACGTTGTAGATTGTATCTGAGTCACTGAAAGGTCCGGAAACGCTGAAAGAGAAGTCATCACCGTTTGGGATTTTGACAGGTTGTGGTGAAGGACTGAGCCCATCTAATGCGTTGCCAGACGCGTCTTTACTCAGTGCGCCGAGGGTCTTCTTCCAGCTAATGTCAAGGTGTATGGTGATGTAGATGGGTCCTGAGTAGTCATCACTAGGTTTTATGGTGAATCCTGTGAAGTCACCGTCATCAGAATAGTTTGGTTCTATTGTGAATTGTGAGGTTATGTCGTTTCCGCTTGGCAATATGTAGTCTCTAGAAGTGCTTATTGAGTCATAGATGTGTACTGGATTTGCCCCTTGGGTGACGAATGGATCTGGAATTTTGATAGTAAACGCCTTAGAGATCGAGTCATCAGTATAGTAGAATATGTTGTAGAAGAACTGTCCTGGGTTTGTAGCTGTCACTCTGTATAGATTTGGATAGGTTGGTACATCTGGCGTTAAGATAATCTTGAACTGTCTTCCATCTGCGCTGTCAAAGTCAAACAGGTAAAAGTTGCTGGAAGTAACGGCACTTCCAATCCTGTAAATAGTTACTGTGCAATCATAATCACCAGTGGTTTCTGTGTCACATGTTGTAAATGAGGCTGTGTTCTTGACGGTGTATATGCCAATGTTAGCGTATGGACCGATGGTTCTATAGTAAGTGAAGGTTTTGGGGGCTTCAGCATATTTGACAATTACGCCTTGTGGACCGCCACTGTATGTATCGGTTACTGTTACGGATTCATCAACTTCGGTAATCGTTGCACTCTCGAAGTCAACATCTGCGCTGGCTGTCAAATTAGAAGTTCCCACCTTTGTCTTTACAAGCTTCGCTTCACCTGAAATGCTTGCCCAAGTGCCAGCTTGTCCAATGCTACTTGTCCATGTTCCGCTCATTGTTCCGTCAGAGGCTATTGTCCCAACAGCATCCCAGAAATAGCCTGTGTTGTAAACGCTGTGCCAGAAGACGTCGTTTACTGCCGTCACTCCTGTCACAGTTTCAGTGATGGAGTAGGGTGGTCCGCTGGCGGGGTATCCGCCAGTTCCTGTGAATGCTATCCCGTTGGATTCCATTGTTAATATAAAGTCGTGATCATAAGTGTCACCGTCGTAGACGCGAATAACCCAGTCGCCTGTCAGGTCCCAGAGGAATGGGCGCTCGTAGTTTTGCATAGTGACAGTTACGGTGTTTGTCCGTGAGTCAGCATGTAGGTCTGCGCTGTAGGTTAAAGTCAAAGTCTTTCCTGCTCCCAGCGTATATGGGAACGTTACCGATCCAAAGTCTATCGTCGCTTCAATGTTTGGAGAAACTATGTCTTCAATATCAGTTATGACGGTGTCTATTGGTGCGGGATTATAGATGGTAATTTTTCCTGTGACTTTCCAATCGCTGTCCTTGTAGGTAGCGCTCAACACAATACTGTAGCTGACAGTTTCCGTTGATGTTCCAGAACTTAATATCACCACCGATGGATCTGCTGTTTTGCTAATGGTCCAAGTGTATGTTCTTGTGAATGAGGTTTCAGCGGTCTTTGTTACCTCAAGTTGGTAAACCTTTACTGTTGCAGTGTCTTCTGCAGTAGCCCCTTCCTTACATGATACTACAGCCGTGTTTTCTATGCTGGGTATATCAGAAGCAAGAACTGGACCGTAGGTAGCAGTGAACACCCAAGTCTCCTTAGGATCGAGTTCATTATCGCCATCAACATCTCCACCTACCAAAGTAACAGTTAATGAACCATCAGTTACTGTTATGCTTGTAGCGGATGTTGTGCCAGTGTTCGTGACTTCGTAAATGTATCTTATTGTGTCCCCCACAAAAGAATGGTAATCCAATACCAGGCAAACTTTTTACACTTTATGCCTATTAGACAATCCTCTTTCTTAGATTTTTGCATATTCTTCCTAATCTCTTTTGGCTATTTATATTAAAGGATAAAGACAAATTCGCTCAGCATATTATAGTTCCTTATAAAATTTCTCACGCTTACCAACCTTAAGTACAACTACCTCGCTGGCTTCAAAATTAATTACAAACGCTATTCTATAATCGCCAACTCTTCTTCGGAAAACACCCCTCAATGTGCTTATAGGTTTAACATCGCCAGAGAAGGGATTTAATTCCATGTTCTTTATAGCTCCTAATACCCTTTCCCTGTCTTTATTCTGCAATGATCTGATTTCATTTATGGCTTTTCTGTGAAGTATTACTTTGAACATCCTTAAGCATCCCGTTAAGAGATATGAATTCTTCTCTTCTTGCTCTATAATCATTTAGTCTCTTCTTCAGATCATCGATCTCATTTTTAGGAAAAGTCTCGCCTTCCTCAAATAAGATTAGATAGAGGGCTCTTGATAGGATGCTGACTCTTTTCTCAAGCTCTAAGACTCTTGCCTCAACTTCCATAAACCATCATAAAAGAAGTATGTAATTTTACTAATAAGCCTTTACTAGTAAACGCTTGCTATTGTATGCAATAATGCTAAACCTTCAAATTTGGAATTTCAGTTACGCTGTTAGGCATATCATCACTATCCTATTTAGCAGACGATGTCTTCTCTTAAAATACTTATATAAAAAATAAAAGGTAGGAGATTCGTCTTTTATGCATTAGTTACAAATTTTAATAATTATCGATTAGTGTTTAATTTTATGTCCTTCCTCATCTATCTCTTTATTTCTAATTCTAGTAGATGATATTGGCAAACCGTCATCTGCTTTAACAGTATCTACTATCATTATCTTCAAAGGTTTGAAGTTTTTTGCCTTTCTCAATTCGTTAGCCTCTCTTGCTCTATTGAAAGTCTCATCGCTAACTACTATTGCTTCAACATCTTCATCAGTAATAACTGAACCAAAGTAATCATCAAGTTTGTGTATCTCATATCTTCTATTGGGGAAGAAAGAACTCAAGAAACTCTTCAACATCTCAACTCTTTTATTAAAACTTCTTTCTACAATCTTTCCTAATTTCTTCACAAGATTATCTGATGTTACTCCTATGACAACGGATTCTCCAGATTCAAAAGCCATCCTTAGCAATGCTTTATGGCCAGCATGAACGTAATCGAAGGTTCCTCCTACTGCTACTTTTTTATACTTAAAGCTCATCTTAAATTATAAACAAATTTAAAAGGAATATAATAAATATGATAATTAATATTAGGTAATGAATTTGAGCGTTCCTCAAGAATACTTCAAGGCTGGGAAGATAGCATCAAAGGTCTGTGAAGAGATGGCTAAGAAAACATCCATAGGGGATAGAGTTTTTGACATATGTAACAAGGTTGAGGGTATGATAAAAAACTTAGGAGGAGAACCTGCCTTTCCTTGCAATGTTGGAATAAATAGCGTCTCTGCCCACTATACTGCTGAAATAGATGATGAGAGCACAATAAGAAATGGAGATGTTGTAAAGATAGACCTAGGAGTTCATATAAATGGATACATAATAGATACTGCCTTTACACTATCCTTCAACCCTGATTATGATTTAATGGTAAAAGCGGCTAAGGATGTATTGTATGAAGCCATTAGCATGGTAAGAGAAGGAGTTAGAGTAGGAGAGATAGGGAAGGTAATTGAAAATGGGGCAAGCAAAAGAGGCTTTAAGGTCATATCAAACCTCAGTGGTCATCTTTTGCAACAATACAAAATTCATGGAGGAGTATCTATACCAAATGTTTGGGTAGCCAACACTCCTTCATTAAAAGCGAATGAAGTTTATGCCATAGAGCCCTTTTTGACAACTTTAGATGGATCAGGTGTAGTTGTAGATGATGCAAGAAGAAATATCTACGCATTAATTGGAAGAAAGAGGACAGGGGATAAGAACCTAGACTTTCTGGTAGATCAGATATGGAATCGCTTTAAGACCTTGCCCTTTACTGCAAGATGGCTGATAGACATCTTCGATAAAAAAGAGATTAAAATGTTGTTAGACAAACTTGTTCAAGTTAAGATTTTACATGCTTATCCTGTTCTTGTAGAAGCATCGAAAAAGGTTGTAGCCCAGTTCGAGCATACTTTAATACCAACAGAAAGTGGTGTAATAGTTCTAACATAATTTAACAAATAAGATATAAAGGTGGAAAATTTTAATGAGTGAAGAGAAGGCATAGAGGATTGACTGGGCCGGTCGTCTAGCCTGGTAGTGATGCCTCTTTGGCATAGAGGAGGTCGTGGGTTCGAATCCCACCCGGTCCACTCCTAATTGAGTGCGAAACGTAAGGATGGCATCGCGATAGGTTCGGATGAGAGAGTAGTAAGAGGAGATGAATATAGAGAGGAGCAAAAATTTTTAAAATTGGAGAGCGGTTAATTTTAGGAGCGACAGGTCATACAGGTGTGATTGCTAAACTGATCAATAGAATTTCCGGACTAGTTAACGAAATCGAAACAGAAGAAGAACGGTCAAAGATTGAACAAGTTATCGCTGAGATCTATCATAATCATATGAAAATTTATGGTGATATCTATAGGGATAAGGAAGATTTTGATTCAAGATTTAATGGAGAGATATTAATAGTTGATGACGCGAATATCTATAAATACTTCATGGATGGTTACTATGAACCAGCAACTAATTATGAGCACATAGGAAGCGCTGGACCTTACATTCGATCCATTCTTCGCACATTTTATGAAGAAGATATAGAGTTAGAAAGAGGTAAAGAGTTAATTATTTACTGTATTCTTCAAGGAATTAAGATCTCTCGTGACATAGGAGAACCCATTCAATTAGGTATAGTAAAAGAAAGAAAAGCCACTATTATGCCAGCCCAAGAGATAGAAGAAATCATTCATAAAATCAATGGAAGAGAGAAAATATTGCATGATATATGGACTCTCCTTTCCAAAAAGCCTGAAGTTCAGCAGGATGTAGAAAACTTAATAAAAGAAGGACTCGCACCTGATTAAGTATTAATACCACCAAACCTGCAGACCTCGAAGGTATGGACAGAACAAGGTATGTCCAAACTGGGCTATAGGCTGTAACTTGGAATTGCGTTCTCTATAGAAGTCAAATCTACAAACTTTTGCAAGACAAATCCGTCTGAGATTAATAGAGATAAGAATAAAAATGGGTTTAAGATAAAATTCCATGGTGGAACTAGAAAGCATGAGGATGAAAGATTCCACTGCAATGGGGTCGTCGTCTAGCATGGTTCCCTTTGAAACCCTAGAACTGCCTAAACTAGGATACTCTTGGGAAGGTACTTCTAGTGAGGTAGGACGGCAGGCTCCAGAGATGTCTACAGGTTCGCTGACAATTGGATGATGTGCTTCTGGAGCGGGGGAACCTGTAGGTCGTGGGTTCAAATCCCACCGACCCCACTATTTCATTGATGATTAAAGGCTCGGATCCTTCTTTCCTGTGGTTAATACCTGTATTAACTTGGTTAATGCTAATATTAACCAAAGGACTTAAGGCCGATAAGAGATTAGGCCATGACTCTGCCTTATCCTTAATCAAAGGAAGCTCTAGGTTAATGAAGGTCTTAACCTTTGAAAGAATATTATGCCTCATGACTTTAGCCAGGTTAGGATTTGGATTAGTTTTGCCCATTAAGAAAGCTATCTCACTCTTAGTTAGTAATGCTGGTTTAGGTTCTTTATTCATATCTTATCATCTTTTAACAGTTTAACAAAACTATAAAGAATTAGTCAAAACTTTATCGCAAGTGGGTTAGTGAAGGTTTTGGAAGATTAAGCAGCTAAAGGATTTAGAAAAACTTCCAAAAGAGATTCAGGATAAAATAGGATGGGGGACGGATAAAGTTAAAGACGGTGTCAACTCGAGTTTACACCCTAGGACTATAATAACAAGTATGAGAGCAGTTAGCTTCTCATTCTTCTTTACTCGATTATTCTAGTGACGTTTATGATGTTTATGTCGTTAATAAAGATCTTTTAGCATACCCCTATCCTTTAGCAAATAAGAACCGCCTTCTTAATTGGGCATAGGGGGGAGAGTATATAAAGAAAGATGAGAGAGCTTAATAGCAAAAGGCTCTAATAAAGTTGTAAGAGCGATGCTTTAAACTATCTTTTAAACTATTAAACCAAAGACCATAAATCCGCATACTCTCTCTTCAATTTCATGAGGCTTAATGGTTTAAGTCCTTGATCCTTAGCATATCTTACATAATAGCGAGCCAGGCCTTTAAGACTGCCTTCTATTCTTCCTCTTCTCTCTTAGTATCTCCAAAGCTAAATAATAGCGAGGCTGAAGCTGCCTAGGGCTCCATCTAAACTTTAACATGATCGTAGCTTCAGAAGGAAGGCTTTTATGCTCCTTCAAATATTCTTCTAAGAAATTAGCTAATTTTTCAGCATCTTCATAAATCCTTAGCCTCCTATCTTTCATAATTCGTCCCTAAATGTGTGAGTGTGTTATTTCTTTGTGGTTAAAGATAGTTTTTCAACCTCTCCATGGTCTTTATGAACTTCTTAGCTTCCTTTTCATTTGATATTTCAGCCAGTAGAGTTGCAAGATCGTCTTTCGATCCTATGCTTGCCTTTTCATATAATTTCTCTAATGTCCTTTACGTGTTCCTCTACAACACTTTCGAACTCCCTTTCCTCTTTAAACTCATGAAGGTAATATCTTACTCCATCTATAAGTAACATTAAAATTTCATGTATTTATCCTACACATAATTGTTCTGTTAGAACACAGGACAGAATGCTATTTGGGCTTGGTGGTTTTGGGAAAATTATAAGGTCAAATATTAAACTTATCAAAAATCAGCATTAATTTTAGGTCCATACAAAGGCTTTCATGATGAGCATAGATAATAAAAAGCTAATCAATGTAATAGCTATCCAACTACCAACTATTTCATATAAGATAGCTCTATTAAAAATCACACGCCTTTTTGCAAGGCTTGCTCCAAAAATTCCCCCTATAACTGCTTGTGTTATAGATATAGGTATGCTAAATTGAGTGAAGAGCCACATAAGCAAAGCACTGCTGAACATACTTGTAAGTACGCTAATAGGACTAAGAACTATCAAGTCTTCTCCCACCGCTTTAGTAATCCTTTTACCAAACATTATAATTCCTAAAGCTACAGATAATGCAATAGAAATTATCATAAATTCTAATAAGATAGGATCGTTGATCAAAGGCATGTATAATCCATTTATCAAGCCTACATTATTGGCTCCTAAGGCATAAGTGATGTAAAATACGACTATGATTACTGCTACTCTATTAAAAGCATCTAGGGTTAAAAGGCCAAAGCGCTTAGCTATTCGAGTTATGAACTTGTAAATTAAAATTGTAATTAAAGCGCTAAGAGCTGGAACTAATAGCCAAGACAAGATTATCAGCTCTAAATTTGCAGTGTTCAATGATAGACCTATAACAGAATTAGCACCAACGTAAGCCCCAACGCTGACATGCGATAAACTGACAGGTATGTGAAAAATTGTTAGAATTAGCGTCATCAAGAAGGTCGTTATGAAAACAATTAGCAAGGCTGTAGTGCTTGTACTCTCTGTTATAGAGCCTATCAAAGCCTTTCCCATCTTATTACCCTCTATCAAAGCCCCTGATATCAAGCCTAGGCTTGTCAAGACTATGCTCTTCCTATAGGATAATAAACCTGAACTCGTTAAGCCTCCTTTAAATAGGCTAGAGTTATTCCAGCCAAATATGAAAGCCACCAACAGTGCCAATAATATTATTTGCACTTTAGCTGTACCCTTTTGCTATCAATATGAGAACTATATCACTAGCGTCTTCTGCGTTGTCAGCAATGTCATCAGCAATGTTTATGAAGTCTTTAAACTGCATCACGCTCAATACATTGAATTCTTCAGCCTTATCGAATATTCGATTTAATACTCTTGCTTTTAATTCATCTGCTTTCTCTTCATAATCTTCTACAGCGCCAATATTCTTAAAGGCAAAGTTCTTACCCTTCTCCAATCCGTTTATGACTTCCTTCAATTTCTTTACAGCCATGAAGCAATTTGATAGAAAATCCATCAAGTCATTATCCTCAAATACATAGTTTATGATTTTATCCTCAGGTCTCCTTAGCATCAAGATTTTAGCCGAGTCTTTAGCACTATCAGCGACATTGTCTATTTTTTCAAGCATGTTCAAAAGGTCCTCTCTTATGCCACCAAAAAATGCACCTTTACAAATTCCCTCTACAATATTTCTATGAACATCATCAGCCTTTTTCTCTAAATAATCGATTTCTAAGAAGTTTCTTTTAAAAGCCTCAAAGTCCAGCATCTTTAGGTATCTTAATGATTCGCCCAAATGATCAACAGTTGCTATAGTTAGCCCTAATTGTTTATCTATAGATTCGAATAATTCTTCTTCTCTCCTCTTAAGGCTGAAGAATCTTTTAATGCCCATTTAAAGCACACCGATCTAATTACTAAATGCTGGCTCAACTTTAAAAACAGTAGGATAAATAATTGTTTTGACGAGAGATAAATTTGGATAAAGTATAATAGAAAATAAATTGAACGAATGAAGGGGTCGTCGTCTAGCTTGGTCTAGGATTCCAAAGATTCTAAATCTGAAGAAGCCTTGGGAGCTGGCGGTCGTGGGTTCAAATCCCACCGACCCCACTTTCTCGTAATCAAAGCTTAACGACTTTTGAGAATGGAGAATAATTTTTGACCTTACAATTTTCTGTAAGATCCTTACAGTTTTCCGTAAGGTAGTCTCCCAATTCAATTAACAGCGGCTTTGTCTTAGGGTTTTTTAAAAGCAAGGGAATGATCTCTTTGAGAAAACATTTAAAGGTTAAAGGTCACTAAAATTTTGGAAGGTGACCATATGAAAAACATTGGGGAGATAAAGAAAAAATTAGAAGAATTGAAGCCGTCTTTAAAAGAAAAATTTAAAGTGAAATCCATTGGTATTTTCGGCTCTTACGTAAGGGGTGAAGAGAAAAGAGGAAGCGACCTTGACATTTTGGTTGAGTTTGAGGAGTCAGCAAGCCTAAGCCTTTTGGATTTTATTAGATTGGAGAATTATTTGAGTGAAGAGCTGGGGGTTAAAGTTGATTTGGTTGAGAAAAGCACCCTAAAACCAAGGATTGGAAGG
>CALLJF010000036.1 GCA_938091495.1 uncultured Nitrososphaerales archaeon
TGGTTTATGGCACTGGCTTCGGGCGCCAGAGTCCCTTAAAAGGCTGGAGGTCGTGGGTTCAAATCCCACCGACCCCATTCTAGTTAGGCTTAAATAAAGAATTTGCCTATATTGATTCTTGATAAGAATTGGAATTCATAACATTAGTAAAGCTTAGACGAAAGCCCACTAAAAAAGAGGTTCAAGAGATGGAAAATGCGATCAAGAATCCGCCAGAAGGAACGAAGATTCATAACTTCTTCTGGACTCTTGGGCGTTATGATATAGTCTTCTACACAGAGGGACCTGATGAAAGGATGGCCTTGAGCGTGGTCCTTCCATTTCTCGACTTTGCAGCAACAGAAACATTGGTGGCTATATCTAGGGAAGCCGCACTGAAAACAATGGGTCTATGACCCCCATCTTATTTTTTATGATCAATACTCTTTGATTTTCTTATAGCATTTAAGCTTAATAATTCTAATCAGACAAAGTCGAGCCAATTCAAATATTTCTTTACTTCGCCTCGAACTACTCTAAAGAATTCACTCTGAAGTTTCTCGGTTATAGGGCCTCTAGAGCCATTCCCTATAACCCTTCCATCTATCTCTCTTATGGGTGTAATTTCTGCAGCAGTTCCAGTAAAGAAAGCTTCATCCGCCAAGAATAGCTGCTCTCTTAAAATATCCGCCTCTATAGTTATAATACCTTGATCTTTTGCCATGGTGATCACAGAGTTTCTTGTTATGCCTGGGAGAGCTCCTGCGCTAAAAGGCGGAGTGATAAGTCTTCCATTCTTTACAATAAAGATGTTCTCTCCAGGCCCCTCAGCTATCTTACCATCAAAATTGAGCAGAATAGCTTCCTCATACCCGCAGTTTAGCGCCTCAAGTTTTGCAAGGGTTGAATTTGCGTAGTTTGCAGTCAATTTGGCTAATGGTGGCAGCATGCATGAGTCTATCCTACGCCAAGAAGAAATCTTACATCGAACTCCCTTCTTCAGGCCTTCTTCACCTAGGTAAGTTCCCCAAGGATAGCATGCTATTGCAACCTCCACAGGATTATTCAACGGATTAAGGCCCATCTCTTTATAACCATAGTAGGCTATCGGTCTAATGTAGCATTCTTTTAGCTTATTCACTCTTATAGTCTCCTTTGTAGCTTCAAAAATCTCTTCAAAAGTAAAGGGAATCTCCATCATGAACACTTTGGCACTATCGAAGAGTCTCTTGATATGATCCTTCAGTCTAAAGACCGCAGGGCCCTCCTTCGTTTCATAGCATCTTATCCCCTCGAAGACGCCTGTGCCGTAGTGAAGCCCATGAGTAAGGATATGAATTTTGGCTTCATCCCACTTTACAAATTTGCCATTCACCCATATCAATTCAGTCTTGATCAAGGACCTTCTCTTACGTCAACCCTTGTCATCCTTTTGCTATAATTCTTTTGGTGGCCATTGAGAAAATCTGAATCTTGATAAACTTTAATACTTGTTAATGATCATTTTGAACAAAGATAATGATAAATCACCTCAACTTGGTGAAGAAATTTGACTGATCCAAAGACCCTGTTGTCTAAGAATGTTGGTGAGAGTTGTTTACTCCTAGGCAATGAAGCTATTGCAAGAGGAGCCATAGAGGCAGGAGTGAAAGTTGTAACCACATATCCAGGGACCCCTTCTTCTGAGATTGCTGATAGCCTCTCACGTATTGCAAAGGAAGCTGGAATTTACATGGAATATTCTACGAATGAAATCGTTGCTGTCGAAGTAGCTGCTGGTGCCTCACTATGTGGGGTTAGAGCTTTATCACCCATGAAGCATGTAGGTCTTAATGTTGCTTCTGACGCTCTTATAACTTTGGCTTATACAGGGGTTAGAGGAGGGCTAGTAATAGTCTCAGCTGACGATCCTAATTGCTGGAGCTCTCAGAACGAGCAGGATAATCGATACTATGCTCTTTTGGCCAACTTGCCCTGCCTTGAGCCTTCTAATTCTCAGGAAGCGAAGGATTGGATAGTGTATGCCTTTGATCTATCTGAAAAATTTGAGTTGCCCATCCTATTTCGTACTACTACGAGAGTGAGCCATACGTTGGCTCCGGTGGAGCTAGGTATCATTCGCGAAAGATCAGATCATGGTAAGTTCGTTCCTGAAGTAAAGCGCTTTGTTATGGTACCAGATTTTGCAAGAGTCAGGCATGCTGTCTTAATTGAGAAGATGAGATCCATCAAAGAGCTCAGCGAGAAATCACCTCTTAACAAGATCGTAAGAGAGGGAGGAAAGATAGGTTTCATAACCTCTGGTGCATCCTTCAACTACACTATGGAGGCTATAGATATTTTGAATATCGAAGCATCAGTTCTAAAGATAGGATTAATTCACCCCTTTCCAGAGCGACTTGTAAGAGATTTCATAAAGGGATTTGAAGAGGTTTTTGTAGTTGAAGAACTTGAGCCCTACATTGAGAACGCTGTTAGGTCCTCTGCTAGTGCTTTAGGCTTGATAAGAATCAATGGAAAATCCAATGGTTTCTTACCAAGAAATGGTGAACTATCGACAAGCATAGTTGTTAAGGCTTTGGCAAAGAGCTTGGGAAAACCTTTGCCCAGAAACTTGGTTAATGAGATTCCTTTTGAAGAAATTCAGAAGAGCTTGCCTCCTAGACCTCCAATACTTTGCCCCGGTTCCCCCATAGAGCATCTTTCTATGACATGAAGAAGGCCTTGAAAGGCGCACAAATAAATTGTACAGACATAGGTTGCTATGCCCTAGGCGTTCAATCCCCTCTCAAAATTGGTGACCTTTTGATATGCATGGGTGCCAGTGTTGGTGCTGCTTGTGGCATGAGCAAAGTTCAGGAGAGACCGGTAGTAGCTATAGTAGGTGATTCGACTTTCTTTCATGCGTCCATCCCAGGTTTGATAAATGCCGTTTATAACAATCACAGGATTGTCCTAATTGTTCTAGATAATTATGCTACAGCTATGACAGGTTTTCAGCCACACCCTGGAACAGGTTTCACTGGCGTCATTAGGCTTATAGTGAATAAACCTGAACTAGCTAGAAAAGCACTGGAGGTTTTCCCCGAAAGTATCATGCAAGTAGTTGTAGTTCCAATAACGGCGCAAGTTAGCGTATCGAAGATTGCAAATCTCTTGGGAAGTAAAAAAGTGAATATCGATTATGCTTACACGTCGGCAATACCAATAAACGGAAATTTGGCCTTAATTCTCCGTGTAAACGATGTAGAAAGAACAGAGAAGATTTTGAAAGAGAACAGTATTGAGGTCTTAACACAAAAAGACTTTGAATAACTTAAGACGCTTTAACTATAAAACATCTGGAATCCCTAAAATTCTAGAGGCATTTCCTCTTCTGAAACGGAAACCTTCTTGATCGCTTTTAACTCTCGATCCCAATCAAACCATGGGAAATCGCTTCCATACATTACCCGATCAATACCTAACAATTCTATCGTCCTTCTTAGTTTAGACTCGTCTAATTCGCTGTTAGTCGCAGAAGTATCAAAGTAGACATTCTTGAAGTCTAGAAGAGCGTCTATCTGATCCTACATTCTATAACCTCCAAGGTGAGCTAGTATGATAGTGAAATCAGGAAACGAAGATAGAACTTCTACAAAGCTTTTAGGTGGTGCATATATTGGATCGATATGCTTTCTTTCATCTTCTGCATAACAAAGCTGGCAATTTCAACTCTACCATCTTCTCGTAAATCTTGAACAGTCTAGGTTCATTTGGGCGAAAACATTGGGCAGTAGGCTGAAACTTCACGCCCTTTAAACCCATTTGGACAATTCTCTCTAGCTCATCTGAAGGTTTATCCATGTCAGGATGTATAGTCCCAAAGCAATAAATTCTTGGTCTCTTTCTCTTTGCAACCTCTACGCCCCAATCGTTAAGGATACGGACTTTTTTAGGCGAGTTTGCGTATATCTGGACTATGCTTACATCCACTAGAGTCTTTTCCATAACATCTAACAAACTTCCTATAGTGCAAGGATAGACGCTATCCACCTTATACTTTGCTCTAAGGGCTTCGATAACCTTTTGGGCTAAATCATCTGGAAAGGCATGAGTGTGAACACTATTATGGGCGTTTTCATGATTATCTTGGTCATACTCAAACTTCTATTATAATAAAAATCTTGTCCTAGACAGGATTTAGGAAATCATTTAAATCTGGAATATAAATGAGGAAGTAAATCAAGAATACTAATTAACTCGTCATTATTTATATAAAATGAATGGGCATGGATTTCTTTGAAGTCTTGAGGAATAGGCATTCGATTCGTGCATTTAAGAAAAAAGATGTGGAGCAGGAAAAGATCAATATTATACTGGAGTCTGCTAACTTGGCACCGTCTGCTGGCGATTTACAAGCTTATGAAATAGTCGTTATCAGGGATCGAGAACGAAGGCTAGCTCTTGCTGAAGCAGCCCTTAACCAAGATTTCATAGCTCAGGCTCCCCTTAACCTTGTTTTCTTTATCAACCCGAGAAGGTCTGCAAAAAGGTATGGGCAAAGAGGCATAAGGCTATACTGTTTGCAAGATGCAACAATAGCGGCTGCTTATTCTCAACTTGCAGCAACAGCTTTAGGCTTAGGAAGTGTTTGGGCAGGCGCTTTTTATGAAGAGCCTATCATGAAGCTTGCTGATGCAAAAGAGGATTTAATACCAATAGCCATAATATCCATAGGATATCCAGACGAAGAGCCTGAGGTTACTCCACGCAGGAGAATTGAAGATTTCGTTCACGATGAATACATTTCCAATCCTTACAAATACAAACCATCAAGTTTGGGACTTTCTAGACCGACATAGAGAGCGAATCTAGATCATTGGCCGTACTCGAAGCATGGGTAGGGAAAACCATTGTTGACTCTATTAATGGCTTCTTCCACAAGAATTTCTGAAACATTGAGGGATTTGGAATGCCAATCAATATCCACTATCAATGATTCTTCTCCATTTGCAGTTAACATGATAGCCCATAGGGGCTTACCATAAAATGGTTTGACTATCTTCGCATCTAATTTTATACATCTCATAAAGCCCCTTTTTCCTTTCATAAAATATGAACAGTTTAAACAGAATCTTGAAAGCCAAATGAACTCTTTTACTCTTTGCCTGCCTTTTATCTGTTGAAGCAAGCGTATCGCTTCAGTCTTTATCATCTCCATCAATTCGTTGCGTCCTTCTTTCGTGTCAAGATAATATTCTAAGTTCTTGCTAACCTCTTCTCTCCAATCCTTGTTCTCTTCTGCCCCTTTCCCCATCGATGTTCTAATTGGGACACTAGTATTTTTCTGTTCCGTTCCAGTTTTGAGTATAGGCTATGGAAAATGGGCAGAATTTTTATAAGCAAACAGTTTTAATTAGTCCTTTAAGGTTAATGCTGTGGGGGTGCCTTTAATAACACCAGCTGAATTCTTCAACTCGATGAGCAATCTTTTGCCCATCTTATTTATCCTTGCTTTAGCAATAATCTTCATCTATGAATATGAAGCTTTGAGAAAGGAAAAAGAATGATTTTTGATAAGAGTTTAAATGGCAGTTCTTAAATAAATTCTAATCAGCATGGAAAATAAATGGATATTCGTAGTTGTAGATCATAGAACGGATGACAAAATCATCAAGGCTATAGACATGTTAAAAGATAGAGTAAAGGAAAAGTTTTGGTCTCTTAACAAAAATTCTGGCAACTTCGATCGCATAAGAAAGGGTGATAAAGTAATCTTTTACATGAGAGGGCGCGATGGACAGAAGCTAATGGGTAGATGCACTCTAGCCAGTGAGCCTTACCCACTAACTTCTGAGCAGAAAAGACAGATCGAAGGTTATCCGTCTTCTATGTTCCGCCATTCAGTAAGCTTGGAAGATATCAAAATGTGGAAAGAGCCTTTGCCCATTGTAGATTTAAAAGAAGAATTGGCTTTTATTAGGAACAAAGATTTATGGAGAAAATACTTCAGAAGAAGCATAATACCGTTATAAGGCTTTATTGAAGGTATTGAGCATGAAAGAAGTCGAGGAAGCTCCTGGACCCTTGATAGGCTTTGTCGCTAGCGGGAGCGGGGCTACAACATGCACAATTCTTCTTGTGGAGGGTTTAGAAGACAAAGTGAAAGAGGAAACCTTTTCCATGATAAGGGATAGAGACAGATGGTTACTAGGAGTGATAAGGGCTGGCACAGGAATAGATGACAATCTTCAATCAGGGCGTTATAGTCCTGGCATAGCTTATGCGAAAAGGGGTCATGCACCCTCAAGTGCAAGAAGGTCTTTTCATTATACCTTTTCTGTAATAGGTCAGGTAAAAGATGACGGCCTTGAAGAAAACCGACAAGTAATTCGTCCTGGCTCTTCCGCTTACCTTGTCCAAGATAGGAATCCTTTCTCAGCTTTTAAGCATGGTGATTACCTTTGGGCTGGAAACTACTGGGAGTGTGAGGATTGGCAAATTCCTTTTCATAAGGATTTTATCCCTTATCATATAGGTGTATATGGAACAACAGGTTGTGGTAAATCCTTTCTAACTCGTTTCCTCTTAATTCCTCTATTAAAACAGGCAGGCTGTGGAGTCCTAGTCTTGGACTGGGAAGGGCGCGATTATGCAAGATACATGCCAAAAAATACAGTCCTTGTTTCCCAAGTTAAGATGGATATTGATACGGTTGTGACCTACATATGCTCAAGAGCCAACCATTTTGGTTATTATGGCTCTCAAAGGGAGAACAATAGAATCCGCCAAGCCTTAGAGTATTTGTTACGAACTTACGAGAATGGTGAAGAAAGCTGGAGGATGAAAAGTGAATTCGAGCTTGGTGATTGGTTAGAGAGTGAAGTAAAGCAACATTTGGAAATGAGCGAAGGAAAAAGGGCTGACTATCTTCAGATGTATAAGGCTCGAGTTGCAGCAGGCTTGCAGCGAATTGAGAATAAACACTGGGCCACGATCCTAGGAAAGATGGAGCCTAAGGATCTAGTGGAAAGAGCAAAGAGCGATGGCTTGCTAATTCTTGATATGGCTGCAGTGGGCAGTGATGAAAAGCTTGCTTTCTTTAAGAGCCTTGGTGGGCATATAAGAGAGCGCTTAGAAGAGGGCGAGGATCTTGATCTCGCTCTGATAATAGATGAAGGCCCCCAGTATGCACCATGGCAACCGAGAGGGATACAAATCGATACCACTGATCTCATTCAAGACCTTTGTGCTCTAGGTCGCAAGCATAGATTATCTATAACTATAATAGCTCAAGGCATGGCAGGAGACATAGGCATAAACGCAGCGATTAGAAGAAACTTGAACACTCACTTTATAGGTCAGATCCATCCTCTCGATATGGAAGAAGCAAGCAACTGGTTAAATCCGTATCACATTCCCGTTGAAAGGCTTCTTCGCATGAAACCAGGTCAGTTTTACTTTATTGGAAAGATGAACCCCTCTCCTACCCCTCTTCTAATCTCTTTCAAAGTTAAGTGATCAGTTATGGAAGAAGAGAATCCTTTGCTTCAAATGCCTCGGCCTCTAGTGGATACATTTTTTCAGTTAGCAGAGGAACATGCAACAAATACTTTAAAAAAAATTAGAGAAGCTGAAGTCAGAATTCAAAAGATAGCTAAATACATTAAATCAAAACCTGTCAAACCAGTAGAGACCAGTCTGACTATAGCTACTGTAGATGGTTCTATCAGCCCGAGATCGAGCAATAGATTAGGAACTAGGATGGCAGTTTTAAGCGCGGGTTATAAGATCTTCAGAAAGGAAGAGTTAATCGAAGAGCGCTTTTCTGGAGATGTTTTTTCTGAAGGTTCTATCGAGGGACATATGTTCAGCATTTTGAGCAGTCTTAAGATGATCAGAATGGAGCGCATAGCAGCTCTAGACGCCTTAAAGAGACATCCTGATCTATTGCTCATAGACGGCCCTTTTTTCTCCTTTCTTTACCCACCAAGTTGGGTTGTTCGTTACGTTCCTGAAGGAATAGAGATAGTGCAAGATATATTGAAGTCAACTTCAAAAATTATAGCTTCAGGCAAAGCGGCAGGGGTTATAAAAAGAAGCGCTTTAAGGGCTATAGATGGCTGGCTCTTTACTCAAGGAAAAGAAGACTTGGTGACCAATATGAGGGATAAATACATTCTCACCCGCCTCATGCCTCCCTCAACATATTGGGATTATGAATCAATAATGGACGATCCTATAGTATACTCGAGAGCTATCTCAAGGGCTCAGGTAAGAGGGCTAAAGGGGGAGGAAGCTCTTAAATGGGCAAGAATGATTCTTAAGAGAGATCAGACAAGGCTTGGAATAGTGTCTCCTCCCAAACTGAAGAGAGGTTATATCAGATCCTATTTTGAAACTGCTCCTTTTGAAGTTGAGCTACCGGCAAATATGAGTATCAAGGAAATAGCTGAGAAGCTTATCCCACTGTGTAATCCTGCTACAGGTCTTCCTTTTCCTCTCGATCTCATAGATGCAGATATTTCTCTAGATAGAAGAATTGCAAAGACCTTTGCTGATGAAGTGGAGGCTAGAGTGTTGGATGGGAACCTAAAGGCTGTGAAGGACTATTTTACAGGAATCAACCCTCAGAAAGAGGAGTGAGGAATCAAAAAATTAAATATGCGCGATAGTTTAATTTAGTTATATGAATATCGCGCTAACTCATTTAGACGAAGGAAAGGTTGCAGTAATAAAAGAGATGGATTTAGATAATCACATAAAGAAAAGATTAATGGCTCTTGGGCTATTGCCAAACTCACGCTTGAAAGTTTTAAGAATAGCTCCTTTGAAAGGAGCCATTTTAATGGACGTTGGAGGCTATCCACTTGCCATAAGCCATGATTTAGCAGAGAAGATACTTGTTAGGGAATTGGAATGAAAGAGGTTAGAATAGGCTTAATCGGAAGCCCCAACTCAGGTAAGAGCACTATATTTAACAAGCTCACAGGAGCTTATCAGATAGTCGGGAACTGGCCAGGCAAGACCGTAGAAACTGTAGAAAGGGCTGTAGAATCTAAGGGCAGGCATTTTTTACTTATCGATTTTCCTGGCACACAAACCCTTACTCCTACGAGTACGGATGAAGAGATTGCTATGGAGTACATGATTGAAAATAGTCCTGATGTTATAATTCAAGTTGCAAGTGCGATTGACCTTGAGAGGAGCATATACCTCTCTTTAGAATTGATCGAGCTTGGGATCCCTATTTTAGTGGCATTAAATCAGTTTGATGAAGCTATAAAACAGGGATTTGAAATAGATGTTGAGAAATTATCCGAAATTCTTGGAGTACCTGTAATACCAACAGTTGCCATAAAAGGAGAAGGAATAGATAAATTAGTCGAGAAAGCCTTTGAGCTTGTCCATTCTAAGTCGAAAGGAAAGATGATAACAGACGAGGATATTAGACCACAAATCAACAATGTGATGAGTGTAATCAAGGGGTTCTTGCCTGATCGTTACCCTTCAGAATGGTTCGCCTTAAAACTCTTTGAAGAAGATCCATGGGTGGCTAGAAAGATCGCTGAACTTGATGCTGAGAAAAGACTGAAAGGTGTTTTAGAGGAAGAGAAGGCTTCTATCAAGAAGTCGACGGGTATGCATCCTTCCCTTCTGATAGTCAACAAGAGGCGCTCGATTGCAGAGAGAATTGCGAATGAAGTTAGAAAGACCAAGCCCGTAAGCAGAAGTAAGTTCATTGAGACTTTAGACTCGCTTTCTACCTCTTCTTATGGATATCCTTTACTGGCAGTAGTCATGGCAACAGTTTTTGTAGCGACCCTTGGATTGGGGTTGCTATTAAGGGATACGATTAGCTATCTTTTCCTTGGGCTATCTGGTTACTTCGCTTTCAATATAGCTAATCCTTTACTTAGCGCTATCTTGTCAGGAGCTCAACTATCTTTGTTGGTAGGTTTGAGCTTCATTATTCCTGTGGTCTTCTCATTCCATTTCTTCTTTTCTCTTTTAGATGATAGTGGCTACCTACCTAGAGCTGCTTTTCTCATCGATAAAGCTATGAGAAGGATCGGATTAAATGGCAAAGCATTCATACCTCTTCTTTTGGGGTATGGTTGTAATGTGCCTGCTTGTGTGACTTGTAGGATTTTAGAAGGTGATAAACCAAGATTTGTAACTGCGTTGATGATCACCCTTATCCCTTGTGCATCTAGGATGATTATAATCTATGGTTTAATAGCTATCTATATTGGGATGGTGACTGCATTAGCGATATACTTATTCAATCTGTTTGTAGTTCTTTTGATTGGTATGATCGTTGGAAGGTCGGTTGATTTGCGCTGTGAATCAACTGGATTGGTAATGGTCTTACCTCCCTATAGAGTCCCTGTGATAAAGAACGCTCTAAGAAAAACTTGGTCAAGGGCAAAGGACTTTGTATATCTGGCTATGCCTATCATAATTATAGGCACTGTCTTCTTAAAGATGCTAGAAATTGCAGGGATCATGGGGCATCTTAATGCGCTATTCAATCCATTATTTGTAGGAATATTCGGTCTACCAGGCTATGTACTAAGTTTTCTTTTGTTTGGGGCGATAAGGAAGGAATTCGCTTTAGTGTTCTTAATGACAACCCTAAACGGCAATCCTTTAAGCTACTTATCTCCCACCCAGATTATCGTCTTCACATTAATCACGTTATTTTACATTCCTTGTGTTGCAACGACTGTTACCTTAATAAGAGAGCTTCGATTAAGAAAGACTTTGATGATTATTGGAATAAACCTTTTGATAGCGATTATTGTTGGCTTCAGCGCTAGCGTGATTCTCCCGTTGTTCAGTTAAATTTTATATCTATGCAAGTACAGTCGAGGTTAACAATCATTTTATTAGCGATCAAATTAAAACATCGACTTGTTTTTTAGAAAGTCTTTAGCAATCTTAGATGCCTTGGGCAAAGACATCATGTTAGAAATCTACGATTTAGAGAAAGAAGTTGAAGATAAAATTCGTGAGATAGGCTGGAAAGAGTTAACTCCAATTCAGAAGAAATCGTTTCCAGTCATACTGAGAGAAAGAAGCGCTTTAGTTGTAGCTCCAACTGGCTCCGGCAAAACAGAGGCTGTAGTCATACCCATATTCACACTGCTATCTCATAAAAAATCAAAAAGAAAGGGCATCAAAGTAATCTACATAACTCCTTTAAGGGCTTTGAACAGAGACATTCTAAGAAGAATTATCAACTATGCTGAGAAAGAGGGTCTAAAGGCTGAGATAAGGCACGGTGATACACCCTTATCGATAAGGAGGAAGATGGTCGAAGAGCCCCCTGACGTTCTCATAACTACTCCTGAAACTTTGGGCGTATTGTTGGTTGGAAAGAGGCTTAGGCTTCATCTAAAGAGCGTTGAGTGGATAATAGTGGATGAACTTCATGAGCTAATAGGAAATGAAAGAGGTTCCCATCTAACCATAAGCTTGGAGAGAGTCGAAGCTCTATCTGATGATAAGGTAAAAAGAATAGGATTGTCTGCAACTTTAGGCAATCTTAGCGTTGCTGCAAAATTTCTATCAGGGGTTGGTAGAAAGTGCGCTGTATTAGTGGATAATTCTATTAGGGATTACGATATAAAATGTAACTATGTTGATGGCTCTTTTCTACATATTGCTGACTTCATCTTAGACTATTTCAAAAAGATGAACGGAGGGAACAAAACAATTCTTATCTTCACAAACACAAGGGATGAGGCTGAGTTCATTGGTGCTATACTGAAGGCAAAGTCTCCAGATATTCCTGTTGAAGTTCATCATGGTTCTTTATCAAAAGAGGTTCGTGAGTCTACTGAAATCAAGCTTAGAAGTGGAGAAGCGAGGATAGTGGTTTGCACATCATCTTTAGAATTGGGTCTAGATATAGGAAGTGTAGACCTTGTAGTTCAGATAGGATCTCCTAGACAAGGTGTGAAGTTGATGCAGAGGGTAGGTAGGAGCAGGCATAAACTAGGCGAGATTGCTTTAGGAATGATAGTCACAAATCGGTTCGATGATGAGTTAGAAGGAATCGCTCTGATAGACCGAGTCAAGGAAAGATGGTTAGAGGGTAGCGAATTACATGAAAGAGCTTTGGATGTTTTGGCCCATCATCTTGTCGGATTGTCTTTAGATGATTCTTTCTCATTGAAGGATGCTCTTCAAATTTTCAAGAGAGCATATCCGTTTAGGGATATTGATTTAGAAGATTTAGATTCTTGCTTAAAAATCCTAAAAGGTCAAAGAATAGTAAATTACGATGGAGAAATTGTGAGAAGAAGTAAGAGAAGTTATGAGTATTACTATGAGAATTTGTCAACGATACCGGATGTGCAACAGTTCGATGTTATAGATTTACCATCAAATAAAACTATAGGAAGGCTCGATCATTTCTTTGTAGGGGAGTATGGCGAGCCAGGAAAGACCTTTGTTCTAAAAGGTTCTTCATGGAGGATATTATCTATCAATGATGAGAAGATGGAGGTTCATGTGGAGCCTATATCCAAGGATTTAGCAACCATACCTTACTGGACTGGTGAATTGATCCCTGTAGATTTGAATACTGCAAAAAAAGTTGGAAAAATTAGAAGGCAGATAATCGATGGTGAATTAAAGGTCAATGAGAAGCAAAAACAGAGATTATTAGATTCACAAAATATCTTAGGTGTAATTCCTGACGATAATACAATAGTAGTAGAGAAGAAAAAAGCATCCGATGCCATTGTAGTTCATGCCTGCTTTGGCTCAAAGGTAAATCAGACTCTAGCTGCAATACTATCTACTTTGATTTCTTCTACAGGCTATCCCATTGAATCTAAATCCGATCCTTATAGAATTCTGTTATCATCCTTTGGAAGATTAGAGGTTAAAAATATCATAGACGCTTTGAACGATGAATTTGAAATTGAAGATGTGCTGTCTGCTTCTATAATAGGGACTCATCCTTTGAATTGGAAGACATGGCATGTAGCAAAAAAGTTTGGCGTAATCAGCAAAGGCGCTCAGTATGATAGAAGGGCATCTCGTTTAATACAAGATGTATACGCAAATACAGCCTTATACAAAGAAGTGCTGAGAGAGCTATTCTTAGAAAAATATAGCATAAAAGCAACAAAAGAGATTCTTTCAAAGATTAGAAATGGTAAGATAAGAGTGATTCAAAAAGAAGTAGATGAATTCTCGCCCTTAGCCAAGCCCATATTGGAATATTCTTCAAGTTCTGTGGCCCTTTCCACAAGTGCTGAAAAAGCAGTCATTGATCTTGTAGAAGAGAGACTGAGGAATACAAGGCATAGATTAATGTGCATTAATTGTGCTTGGGAGAGCGTTATAATGACAAAAGATGCTGGAGATGTTATCATCTGTCCTTTATGCAAGTCTCGTCTAATCACTGCTACATATCTATCAGATGATGAATTACACAGGATAATAACTAGAAAGATAAAGGGAAAGAAGTTAAAAGACGATGAAGAAGCAAGATTTAGGAAGGCTTGGAAAGTCTCTTCCCTTATACAGAACTTTGGAAATAAAGTTCTTCTTGTGCTTTCAGGATATGGAGTTGGTCCAGATACTGCTGCAAGAATTTTGAGAAATGTTGCCAGTTTCGATCGATTAGTAGAAAAAATCTATATGGCTGAGAAGACCTTTGTGAGAACAAGAGGCTTTTGGGATCACTAATCTGGAATTTCAAATCTTTATCAACAATTCCATGTTAAGGCCGTTTTGTTTCTCATTAAGTTGAGAAAGCTTAAGCATTCTATTAAATTTGATCATATTATGGTGAATATATTGGAATATGAAATTAAGTACAGACCATCTTATTCTCTCCTAGAAATTCGCCTTGAACCTAATGAAACTATAACAGGAGAAGCTGGAGCGATGACATACATGAGCCCTAACATAGAGGCAAAGACTCATATGAGAGAGAAAGGAATCTTAGGAACTTTAGGTCTAAAAATCTTAGGGCAACAATCCTTCTTTGTGAATGATTATATTGCTCGAGGCACAAAAGGCAAGATAGGCTTGGTCTCAGATCCTTTGGGCGATATTGAGTACATTCAGGTCAGACTAGGGAGAGGTTTCATAATTCAGAAGGCATCTTACATAGCCTCGACAAAAGATGTAGAGCTAGATGTAAAATGGCAGGGTTTCGTAAAGGGACTCTTTGGGCAAGGACTGTTCATGATAAAAGTTAGCAGCTATGGTGATCTATTCATAAATACTTTTGGGGCTCTTGATACTCATACTTTATCCCCTGGAGAGACTCTGATCGTTGATAATTTTCATCTTGTGGCCTTAACTGATTCCTGTAGCTATACCGTGAAGAAGTTTGGAGGCTTAAAAGAAACTATACTTGGAGGAGAAGGCTTAGTAACAGAGATAACTGGTCCAGGAGACGTATTTATACAGACAAAAAAAATCTTAGAGAGTTCGTCGAATGGCAATGGACCTTGCTTGAGCCAATGGTTAGTAGGGCAAGATAATAACAATTAACTAGTAATTTTCTCAATAGACGAATAGGGTCTAATGATAAAAACTGGTTCATTGTTTTCTGATATTTGAGGTATTATGGCATTTATTCTTAATTTTTCTCCTGGTGAAATCTTTTCTAAAAGAATCGACAAATCTCTCCAAGCAATTATCTTTCTCTCTCCAGTTTCATCTCCTACCATGATCTCTGCTTTTTTGATGATGGAACCATCCTTTGTTGCCACATCTTTTATGCTAGCATGAGATAATGCTATGGCTTTGATGAAGACTGGATGGTCTATATTCCTTGTGTCTTTAATCTTTAACAACAATGATTCTAATTTAGGATATATTGGGTCATCCAAAGTCTTTGTTACTATCGATTTTTCATCATCACAAACAATCTTTGAGTTGATGATCTCTTTTGGGTAGCAAGTTATCAAGTTATCAGGCTTGATGGACAATAGCTTATTGTAAGCGCCATTTTTTGCTAATAGAGTATAGAATCTCTTCACAGAATCTATCAATAAAGCCGATGAACTTTTCCCTTCTTGAGTAGGACCTATGGATAGTAACCTAAAACTCATAGGAGATGCTTTGTGAATTATCTTCTTGGAGATGACCTCAAGTGAGGTGCCTGCATCGCCGTGCAACTCTATCTCGCCATAAGATAGCATTTTTGCTCTTACATTGATCAAGCGTACGATAAAACCTATCTGTAAACTTTCTACAGCCTTTAATTCGCTATCCCATATGGCAACACGAACTGCTTGGTCACTCTCTATATCGTTTATGTAAAAATGAATAACAGAACCTTGGCTACCATCTTTCCTTGTGAACTGAGATGATTTTGGCTCGGTCTTTATCGAACCACGAACGGAAAGGTAAGGGGCTGGAGATTTTATGGCTGAAATATCCTTCGTCACTTCCTCTATAGTTGGGAATTTTCTTATCAGTTCTTGATCATTCACAACTTCTATGCTTCCTCTCAACCCTAAATGTAATACAGGGCGCCCGTCTAAGTCTGCTTTAACGTAGCCTTTTATTATCCTCACAACAGTGTTTGGGTTTATGTTAAGAGAATCTATTAAAGTGGCTTTTTCATCCCACAATGTAGCCTTTATGGAATCATCTTTGTCAAATAGAATGATCTTTCTGTAAAAACCTTGAGACCCGTCCTTCCTTGTATAATTCTGAACAGGATATATGCTCAAAACACGAGATAATATCGTTATTTCGTTAGCTCCAACGTAGAGATTCTTTAAAGTTAGATCTGAAGTCATCGTATAATCCAAAGTTATGCCCAGGTCTGAAGCTACAAGGAAGAGCGCGCCCATATCTGTTAGGTATCCTGCTCCTACCTTTTTCTTCTTCTCATCTATCAGCTTCGATAGGGCACTCTTATCCATACTTGAGCGCTTTTGCAACTCATCGAAGAGCCTATCGAATTCTGCCAATTCTTCCTTAATTAGTTAAATCGTTCATTTATTTAAGTTAAAAGTTACGTCTCAATTTGGTAAAGCAACACATTTTAACAACTTTATCTGAATAATAATTTGGCAGATCTCTATGAGTAGCAAGAAAAAGGAGCGCGGAGCCCCTATGCCAGCTTCTAGTGCTGGGCTTCTAAGGTTTTTCGAGGATGAGACGAAAGGAGTAAAAGTTCGTCCAGAGATAGTTATTGCATTAGCAGTTAGTATAGCTACCCTCTCCATTCTTTTACGAGTTTTCTTACCAACGTAGTTGGGTAGTATGCAGGTTCATAGGGATTCTAAGTCGCGCATAGCTAGAAGGTATCAGAATTTATTCACTTTACCAACCGTTAAAGTGGCAGTAGTTTTAGCTGTAGTAACATCTGCTTTTTTGTTCATTACTTCTTATTCATTGCTTTACAAGTTGGACATATCTGCGCTCATGGGCCTAATTATCTTTGAGGCCGTAATTTTTGTCTCAATAATGATAGAACAGATAGTTCTAATGGGCAATCCTTTGGCCACCTTCAGGAGGCTCGTTTTAATCTCTTTTTTCTCTTACCTAGTCTGGTTATTCGCATTAATATTTGGCCTTCTACTTTCCATCCCTTTGTCAATTTATCACGAGAATTATATCTCTTTTTTACTTCTAGGCTTTTTTTATGTTATAGCTTTTAGATTGTTAGTAGTGGGTTCTATATTTTATGGGAATTTATTGAAAAAGGCCTTTATCACCTTATTTCAGCCAATCATATTGGCTCCAATCTTGTTCCCTATTTCATCATTTACCGAAATAACCACAATATATGCCGTTCCCACCTTAAGTGGCGTTATTATCGTAACTTTGGTCGCATTCTATCTATTCTTTGTTAATAGAACTGGCGTAAAATTGATGGGAACGGGTTCTTTGGAACTTCTTCGGGCTTTTCTTTCGGCTTGGGCTGCCAATGATCCTGAATTTATAGAGGAGTTTCTGGATAAGATAAGTTCCCAAGAAAAAGTCAGAGTAAACGCAATTGTGTTAGATTCAAAGAATATGAAAATAGCACTTGTAATACCAGAAGTGCACCCAGGTCCCTTTCATCCTATAGGAAGTAGCAACTTGCCTTTTCATCTCCAAAACTGGTTCTCGAGCAATGGTTTCTCACCTATGATTTTCCATGGAATCTCAGGACATGAGCTCAATCTTCCATCTAAGAAAGAGGTAGACAGATTTATTTCTTCATTAAAAAACCTAAAGACAATTGCATCAGGAAAGACTTGCAGCGTTCCAGTAACAGCCAAAGTTGGAAAGGCAACAGCCACGTGCTTTGCCTTTGGTGAAACAGCTTTGATTATGCTAACTCTCTCTCCCTTCGGCATGGAAGATTTACCATTGGATTTGAAGCAGAAGATAGAAGATTTAGCCTTGAAGCTCGGTTACAAACATGCTGTGATAATAGACACTCATAACTCACAGGGGAACGCAATAAGCAAAGAGGATTACGACGAGTTTATTAAATGTGCTGAGAAAGCTCTGACGAACTTAAAGTCTGTAAATCAACATAACTTTAGGGTCGGATTTGCCCATTCTTTAGAGCTTAATCTTCGATTAGGAAACGACATAGGACCGGCTGGACTCAACGTTCTAGTCTTAGAAATTAATGATAAAAAGTATAGTATAGTAGCTGCAGATTCGAACAATTCCATTACGGGTTTAAGAGAAGAATTGTTAACAAATTTTAAAGATTCAAGTGCACCCATCTTAGAGTTATGCACTTCTGATACTCATGTCACTGCTGGTAAGACATCGAGTTCAAAGGGCTACATATCTCTAGGGGAAAGAACAGGATCAAAAGAGTTATCAGAAGTCATAAAGGCTCTCATTGATAAATCATTGGAACGATTAACCTCAGCTAATTTTCAAGTTAATTGTGTTGATTCATCAGTAAAAGTTATAGGTATGAATCTCATCGATAATCTTTCAAAAGTCCTCGACAAATCTTTATCATTGGTTAAGAAGGGCGGTCTAATAATCGTAGTTCTCTCAATTCTATTCATGTTTTTGACTGGGATTTTCGTTTAACTCTATTGACTGATTTTACTAATAGGCTTTCTCCACCATCTCTTCACATACAAATATACTACAATTGTAGATATGATAGTAACTAAGAGAAGCGAAGTTACTATCCACCTCCAATAACTCTCATGTTCCAGAAAAGGTATGCCATAAACCGTCGCAAGGGTGTTAGGTACAAGAATGGCTGTTCCTATGATCGTTAACCAGAGCAATAGTGTAGTCATCTTATTCGTTATGTCTGCTTGAATAACACTGACGCTACCTGAGAGTACCTCGAGCATATTTCCTGCAAATGATATCTGCCTTTCTAAATCTGAGAGAATCAGATTGAATTTTGCTAAAATTTCCTCTCTATCTGAGACCATCTCTGCATCGCCGTATCTTAATGAATGCACTACATCATGAGTGGCCCATGAAATATTTAGGAATGTGACTATCGATCTCCTTATCTCGAACATCTCGGTGCTAATTTCACGCACAGGAGAAGCTCTTAACGTCATTTCCATTGTTTCAGACCTTTCGACTATGGAACCTAGCACCTTGAAGTTATGTTCATTTACTTCGTCTATCATCCTTGATAGTAAAAGGGTCTGCCTTTCGGCCCATTCTTCATCCACGGTCGGGAGCTTCTTAAGAAAAGATTCTGCATATTGTGAGAGTTTCAGTAGATATTCCGCATGCTCATCACGGATAGTAACCAATATATTTTGCTTGATGTAAATCAAGAGAGGTATCGCGGTTACTTTTCTTTCTTCAAACCTTGCCACTGGTATCATAAGCCCCAAAACATCTCCTTTGTCTTCGTAGTTCGATAGATAGCCTGAAAAGAGCGCTGAGGGTTCTAAATTGAGCCTAAGCCCTTTTGCAACTTCTTCAGCACCTAAAGAAATATCGCTAACAACGAAATCCAGCCAAGTCAATTTGCACTTTTCAGTGTATGACAAAGCTTCGTCCAAGCTTTGGGTTGAAAATCTCATCTTTGATCCATTCGAGGTCACGCCTGCACAATGGATCACTCTGATCATAACTATTCTGGATAACTTTATTTTCTCAACTTATTAGAATTTTTTGCCTATTTAAATCAGATCAAATGCATACACTCAATTCTTGTAAAGACTTAAATTTTGACTGAATATAAAATTAGACAGGTTAAAGATTTGTGTTAAGAGAAAGATGGGTTTTGGTCCTTTGGGTAACGCTGGGTTTTCTGTTGTTCTTAGGAGGCTTCGGAAGTAGTCTTTGCCATCATAGCGTTAGGAATTATCTCCTATGGGTATATCTTAACCAGCGGAAGCCTTATTCTTGCGGTCATAACATTATTCGTCCTAGCCGTGCTTTTTATAGTTTTCATACTTTCATATCTTCTGCCTAAGATTCGTAGCAGATCTACATAACTTTAGTAGTTCGTGGTCTTGAGACGAGACAAAAGATTCGGAAGATTTAAGCTTATACGAAACATTTTAATGGAAAATTATCTATTCATACTCAAACAGATTCCTTATATCATGACTAAGTTCATGCTTTGTTTGCATACTAGTAACCAGTAAAGTATTGTATAGAAGCATTGCAACAGTTATAGGACCAACTCCACCTGGAACTGGAGTAATTGCTCTCACCTTCTCCTTTATTGTCTCAAAATCTGTATCGCCAACTAAACGATAGCCACTTTTTGTAGTAGCATCTGGAACCTTGTTTATACCAACATCAATTACTACGGCTCCTTCCTTTACCATATCGGCAGTGATTGCCTTAGGGCTACCCATTGCTACTACCAAGATATCTGCCTGTTTAGTAAAATAATTCATGTTGTTTGTTCCAGTGTGGCATATAGTTACTGTAGCATTGGCTCCTTCTTTTTTCTGCATCAATAAAGCTGCCAGTGGCTTTCCTACAAGATTGCTTCTTCCACAGATTACAACATGTTTACCTGAAGGGCTGTAGCCACTTTTCATTAACAATTGCTGAATTCCAAAAGGAGTACATGGTATTATACAAGATTCTCCTCTCAGTAGTTTGCCCATATTCACTGGATGAAGACCATCGGCATCCTTCTCTGGAGATATGGCAGATATGGCTTTGTGCTCATCTATTCGCTTCGGGAGAGGCAATTGCAAAAGAATTCCATGGATGCTTTTATCTTCGTTAAGATCTTTGATGAACTTTATCAATCTATCTTCTTTTGTATCTTCAGGAAGTTGATAGTTCCTTGATCTAATTCCAACTTCTTCACAATTCTTATGCTTTATGTTTAGATATATCTTAGATGCTGGGTCCTTGCCTACCAAAATTGTTGCTAAGCAAGGCTCTATGCCATCTTTCTTGAATAACTCTACTTCATTTCTTATTTTGTTTTTGATTTCTTCAGATATTTTTCTTCCATCTATTATTACTGCCATCATCATAACACCTTATCTAAAGGCTTGCCTTCTTTCGCCCACTTATCTTTCTGATACTCAATAAACGCTCTCTGCCTCTCATTCCATTTCTCCTCCCAATTATCGCTATAATCTATCCTCACTTTCCTCCCTTCTATCTTTAATCTTCCATCTACGTGCAGTTGAATCGCTTTCGAATAAAGCCTGTGTTCAAAGACCAATATTCTATCAGAAAGAGTTTCTTCTGTGTCATCATCTCTAACTGGAACTGCGTGCTGTAGAATTATCGGTCCTACATCTACACCTTTCTCCACATAGTGTACAGTACATCCAGATACTTTAACGCCATAATCTATTGCCTGTCTTTGAGCATGCAAGCCTGGGAATGAAGGTAACAAGGCAGGATGAATATTCATTATCTTGTGCTCATACTCATCTATAAAGTAAGGGCTAAGTACTCTCATAAAACCTGATAATACTACTAAATCTACATTGTAATCTCTTAGAGTTTTTACGACTTCCCTATCAAAGACCTCCCTTTCTTTGTTCCTATGGTCTATGAACTTACTTTCTATCCCATTCTGCTCTGCAATCTTCAATGCGTATGCGTCTTTTATGTTACAAACTAGAGTGCCAATCTTCACATTTTCTAACACTTTTAACCTTATATGGTCAATTATTGATTGAAAGTTTGAGCCTCTGCCAGATGCTAGCACTCCTAGAGAGAATTCTTTCAAGTCTTTCTAACCATTATTAACTAAATTTTTCATTAGAACATTTTAAAAGTTTCTCATTAAAAAAATAGATTAAGAGCAAGGGAAATTAATCTTTGCAAATAATAGTGAGACAATGGACATAGGCTTTTTGATTAAGGAGATAAGGAAGACGCTTCAAGAAGAGGCACCAGAAAGCGAAACCGCTCTAGGAGAAATAAACAGGAGTGGAAGAGGCGATCCCTTTGAAGTACTCATAGCAACAATATTATCACACAGGACAAGAGATGAAAATACGGGCAGAGCTTTCCAGCAACTATTCTCAAACTATAAAAATGTGAAAGAAATTGCAGAAGGCGATGAGAATAAAATACAAGAATTGATTAGGCCAGCAGGTTTCTATCGTGTAAAAGCAAGGAGGATAAAAGAAGTTTCGAAGATAATAATGAATCAATACAACGGAAAAGTACCTGATGATCTTGAACGATTATTATCATTACCATCTGTTGGTAGAAAGACAGCTAATTGTGTATTAGTGTATGGTTTCGGTAAAGAAGCGATTCCTGTCGACACTCATGTTCATAGAGTTATGAACAGACTGGGATTCGTCAATACGAAAAAGCCTGAAGAAACAGAATTCGAGTTGATGAAGAAAGTCGATAGAAAATATTGGATGGATATAAATGAGCTTTTTGTGAAATTTGGGCAAAAAATCTGTAAGCCTATCGTGCCAAGATGTAACGTGTGTAGACTCATAAGCCATTGTAAATGGTACCAAGAATTTGGTAAGAGAATTTATGAAAAGAAAGGATGATTAAACCTTAATTTTTCTATATCGTGTAAATCAGGTTGATAAATTTGTCACCAGAAATAAAGATCATAATTAAACCTTAATCGATTGGTAAATTGATCATTTGGCAAACTATATATTACGATTGATTAATTTTTTAAATAAGGGACATGCACTTTGTTTTTGGTTTTTTAACGGGTGATTATTTTGATGGATAAGATCGAAGCTAAAGGTTTGAACGCTTGGTATAATAGTAACCATGCAGTAAAAAACGTATCATTAAGGATAAAGAGCAATCAAGTAACGGCCGTGATAGGACCATCAGGGTGTGGTAAATCAACGCTCATTAGATGCTTCAATAGGATGCATGAGCTTGTTCCTGGAGCAAAAGTATCTGGTAAAGTACTTTTAGATGGAGAAGACATCTATGCGGACTTTATCGATCCTGTCGATATTAGGAGAAAGGTGGGAATGGTCTTCCAGAAACCTAATCCATTCCCTACTATGTCCATCTTTGATAACGTAGCAACTGGTTTAAGGCTTAATGGTATTAAAGACAAGAAGAAGGTAAGTGAAATGGTCGAGAAAAGCTTAAAGATGGTTGCGCTTTGGGATCAGGTCAAGGATAGATTGAATGAGTCAGGGGCAAGTCTATCTGGTGGGCAACAGCAGAGATTGTGCATAGCAAGAGCATTGGCAGTAGAGCCCGAAGTTCTCTTACTTGATGAACCGTGCTCAGCCCTCGATCCAAACTCAACCTCAAAGATAGAGGAATTGATAGTCAATCTTAAAGAAAACTACACAATAGTGATTGTAACTCATAATATGCAGCAAGCTGCCAGAGTCTCAGACTTTACAGCGTTCATGTATCTAGGTGAGATAATAGAGTACGGAGAAACTGCTAGAATATTCAAATATCCTAAGGAAGAGCTGACCGAGAGGTATATAACTGGCAGGTTTGGTTAATTCATTATGGCACGACTACTAGATCTAGGAATGGAGAAGCTCACCAACATGATCTTGGACATGGCAGAGCTATCGGAGAAAGCTGTTACTACAGCAATTCAAGCATATACTGAAGGGAAGGATATGAGGAGTGAGGTTTTTAAATGGTCTGAAGAGCTCAGATTCCTTCAGGATGAAGTGAGTGAGTTAGCTATAGAATTGATAGCGAGGTATCAACCTGTGGCATCAGACCTTAGGTTCATCAAATCTTCTATGGAGATAACTTATGGCTTATCTCGCTTTGGTCGTTATGCTTATGATATAACCACTGTGCTAAGCATGTTTGGAGACCTATCAAAATGTGATCATTCAACAATCATAAGTATGGCAGATAAGGCAAAGGTCATGATACGCAAGAGCATAGATGCCTTCATAAAAAGAGATTTAGAAATGGCAAGAACTCTCTCAAAGATGGATGATGAAGTCGATAACATGTATAAAGAATATGTAAAAAGGATCATCGAAAGTAAGGGAAACAATTTGAGGTGCTCTGTATCTGCAACTTTGATTCTAAGGTATCTTGAAAGAATAGCGGATCATGCTAACTCTATAGGTGATAAAGTAATCTACATTATTACAGGTGAGAGCACCCCTAGAAGATAAAAAATTCATATTGAAAATCATCCATGAAGCGATCATCAAGATTCCAATCACTCAATTGCCTAAACCAGAGAATGAATGTGTATAGACTTAGCAAACCAACCAATGTGAAGATTATGACGCTATATTCACCAATCCAGAATGGATTTCCTTTGTAGAAGGGAAAGATAACATAATTTGAATTTTCGTGAACCCACATGTCAAGGAATATGTGGGATAATCCTCCAAATACGCAAGAGAGGAAGGCTTTGATACCAAGATAGTTAACCTGAAAGAAGAAAAAATTCAAAGACATATCAGAATATGACTTAATCATTGTAGGCAGTGGCATGGGAAATTGCAGATATGCAATTGAGGCTAGGATTTTCTTAAAAAACTTCAGGAAGGAATTCGAAGGCAAAAAACTGGCTTTGTTTGTCTCTACAATGATAACGTTTTTTGAAAGAGAAGTCAAGATAGATGACGTTGCAAAAACACGAAAGATTTCCTTAGAGGACAGGGTTGCAAAGTACAATCTCAAGCCAATAGCGTTAGGCTTTTTCGGCGGAGTTATTGACTATAACAAAATGGGCTTCATAGCACGTAAAGGCATGGAATTTTTCAAGCCATAACTCGAAAAAGACGGCTTCAAGGTTGCAGAAGGTATCTATGACCTGCGCGACTGGGATGAAATTCGCAATTGGGCTAAGGAAGTATCTAGGAGGGCCAGACAATAACAGCATGGCCTTTGTCATGCTCGGCTATATCACTGACTTTTTCTTCTTTGTCTATGCCGCAAAAAGAATTGCTGACAGTCTGAAAAGAAAGGGGGGTTCTTACAGCATCACCAGAAGGGTTTTTCGTAAAGGGTAGAGAAGGTCCGCTGAAAGAGGGAGACTAGAGAAAGCGAAGAAATATGCCGAAGACCTAGTAAATAAGTGCAGGGAAGGGGTTTAACCTTCAATTTGAACGCCGGGGATGGGATTTGAACCCATGCGTCCACAAAGGGACAACCGCTTACTATTTTAATAGACTCGAGGCGGTCGCCTTAACCTGGCTTGGCTACCCCGGCTATTTATGTTTAAATCTCTTATACTAATTAAGCTTAATTTGATATAATAGTGTGATTGATACAATTCTTGCGGGGGTAGCCAAGTCTGGTCAAAGGCGCAAGGCTCAGAACCTTGTCCCTTAGGGGTTCGTGGGTTCAAATCCCATCCCCCGCACTAATTTACTAGTAAATTATAAATACTTGAATGTTGTTTATCTTTGTGGTGTTGGTTTGTGAAGCCTGATAGGGGTAAGACGCGTACCATTAAGGATCGTGCCATTTATGTTTATTTGCCTTCTTTAGAGATGGTTGAGGATTGGAGGCGGCGGGCTGAGGGGGCTGGTGTTTCAATTTCAAAATTTGTTGTTGAGCGGGTTGAGGATTCTATTAGGCGTGAGGAGGGCGAGGAGGGTGAGGAGGGCTACTTGAGCAGGGCTGAGCTTGTTAAGAGGCTTCGGGATGCCGAGGAGGAGTTGAAGAGGCTGCGCGAGGAGAACAGGCTTCTGAAGAGGTTGTGTGAGAACTTGGATAATGAGCTTAAACGCTACAGGGCTCAGCCCTTCCTAGAGGAGGCTTTTGAGGGGGTGAGGCGTTTTGACAAAGACCTTATAGAGCTTCTTAGGAAGGGTGGATCCTATACCCAGGAGCAGATTCTAGCCCATCTGAACATAGATCCCTCAGACACCAACTTGGTTAGGGCGTTGGGCAGGCAGCTTGAAGCCTTA
>CALLJF010000037.1 GCA_938091495.1 uncultured Nitrososphaerales archaeon
GAAGCTGCATAAAATCTCACATGAGTTATGTGATGGAAGAATACTTGCTTTAGGTGGAGGAGGATACAATCCTGATAATGTTGCCAGAGCTTGGCTTGAAGTGATAAAGGGTCTTATAGATTATCATCCAGTGGTTACAAATCTTTGAAGCCTTTTAAGGGCTTGCACCTTATCCTTTTGACCGATTTTAGCTTGCTCTAGAGCATTACGAAGGATTTCGATAGCTTTGTCCATCTCATTCTTATCGATGGGTCTTGGAACTCCATCCTTACCCCCAAAAGCAAAAGAGTACTTAACAGGGTCTTTCCAGCTTGCTTGCTTACCATAAACCAATTCAGAGATCAAAGCCAATGCTCTAACAACAGAGGGGCCAACTCCCTTAAAGGATAATAGCTCTTCATAATTCTTCGGCTGGAATTCATATAATCTTTTGAAGGTCTCCCAATTCAGATTTCTTGGCATTGAAAAACCTTCTAAACTTGCAATTTTGACTCGATCTTGAGTCCAAAGATCCAATGTGGAAGGATTGCTTAATCGCTTTATGGAAGACACTAGATTATTAGGATTCCCTTTTACCAAATCGACGCATATTTTCCTATTCTCTTCAGCTTCTTTTGCCGTCATATTTAGCACTGAAGGCCTTTTTACATCTCCCACAATGGCTTTATGAGGTTCAACGATAAAGCTATTCAGATCCTCGGAGAGCCAATGGTAACGCCTTGCAGTCCTGTCTTGTATGTTCATGCCTTGTTGAATAACAGACCAATCCCCTTTCTCAGTCAAGAAAAATGTATGATGATATAATGGATAACCTGCTTGAATGGCTGTATTATCGACCTTTGCACAGATTCTGCTTGCATATTTTAGTCTGTCAATATTTGAGGAGGATAAATTGAAAACTTCACCTATTTTATCTATTTCTAGTTGAGTTTTTAGGGAAGCTTTTCCTTTTCCACCTGCTACCTTTATTCCATAATTCTCATCAGAAAGTACTCTCTTTAATACTCCTGTAACTACCGTGGTTAAGCCTGAGGAGTGCCAATCATAACCTAATACACAGCCTAAAGCCTGAAACCAGTATGGATTCGAAATCCTTCTTAAAACTTCATCAGTTCCATACTCATCGATTATAAGCCATATTATCTCTTTTGACAAATTCTCCATTCTATATATTAACCATCTTGGTGCATGTCCTCTATGTAAGGGAAGAATGGTGAAACCCGTTCTCTTCAATACAATTTTTATTTACTATCCTAACTATTTATCCTTGAATTTAGCAAAAAATATATCCAAGTTTTACCAATTCAACACTGAACAATATGTCGTGGGACGAAGATATAGATGAATGGTTCAGAAGGCGTTGGCGCATGCCTTTCTTCGGCAGAAGATTCTTTGAAGATTTTGACAAAATGTTCGAAGAGTTCTTTAAGGGAATTGAAAAAGAAGTTCCTAAAGACCTTATAAGAGAAAGAAGGCTTCCAGATGGGAGTGTTGCTAGAGAGTTTGGACCGTTTGTTTACGGCTACTCTGTAACGATAGGTCCAGATGGTAAACCTGTGATAAGAGAATTTGGTAACGTCAAACCTTCTGCAAAGCCCTTGCTATTTAGAGCGCCAAAATTGGGGATGGAAGTTAAAGAAGAAAGAGAACCTTTAGTTGATGTGTTTGATGAAGGAGATTCCATCAGAGTAGTTGCCGAATTGCCTGGGGTTGATAAATCGGACATAAATATAGAGTCAACCGAGAAGACTATGACTATATTCGCAAGTACTGAAAGAAGGAAGTATAATAAGAAAATTGATATGCCTTCAGAAATCGATCCAGCAAGTGCAAAAGCATCTTACAACAACGGTATATTAGAAGTAAAGATCAAGAAAGCCGTACCTGCTCCAAAGGGCAAACGCATCAAGATAGACTAATCAAAGAATAAAAATTACTCTTATGCATTAGATACGTTAAGCAGATTTACTGTAAAGATTCCTATTAGCAGAACTTATAATTTTAAGAGGGTTTGTTTATGATCTCGTTGATCTGGTCTGCCATTATATGACCCACTAGCTTGACTTCGCTGTTTTTTACTCCAGCCATTTTGGAAAGTCTGTCTTTGATGTCCTTTGCGATCATCATGGCAAATACTGGTGGACAGAAGGGCGCTGTAAGATGAAAGCTGACAGAAACTTTGTTGCCTTCTATCTTAACTTCATCAACTAAACCCATATCCACGATGGACATACCTATTTCTGGATCGACAACATTACTCAATTCTTTCATTATTTCTTCTTCAGCGACCAATTTTTTACCTCAATATTTAAGAGAAATGTCATCGTTAAATAGTTTTCTAATCGATTTCAAGACCCTAATCTTTCTACGATTTCATATAGCTTCTCATAAGGTTTAATCGCTTCTATATCTTTCAAGAAATTACTACGTATTTTCTCAAAGAATCTTATAAGTTCTTCTCGTTTATTATTATGAATTATTTCTTTTAAAGCCTTAGCTTGATTCATGAGCTTTTCCAAGTATGGATACGTATACCTATTCATCATCTGTATAGATGCATATATATCTGGATTCTCTGTCAGCATGCTTTCCGCAAGTATCAATTGTAAAGTAAAAGAGGGACCAGCAAACCTTCTCAAATCACTCGTCTCCTCATTGGATAAAGTTGAGGCGAAGATTAAGTTCAGGAAATGGGGTAAAGAGAGAGTCAAAGCCATAATCCTATCATGTTCTTCTGCGCTTATTACGTTGATAATGGCTTCAGGAAAGAACTTTTGAACTAAATTAGCTTCCTCCTCGGAGTCTTTAACAGGTATTATGGCGATCTTTTTCCCCTTCAAAGTTCTTGCGCCAGAGCCAAATAGTGGATGTATCGATAAAGCCGTCACATTCTTTTGAACTAGATCTGTCAATGTCTTCATAACATGAGTCTTTATGGAGGAAATTTCTGTAACTATCGCATTCTTTTTCAAATTTTGTTCTATCTCTTTAATTACATTGGGCGTGGATTCTATACTGACAGATATTATGATCAAATCTGCACCTTTTACTGCATCTTGATTAGATTTGGCAAATAGAAAACCTTCCTTCTCAGCAATAATTCTTGCCTTCTCTTCTATATCTGAAATAATAACGGCATGATCTTTTGATTTAAAGTACCGAGCAAACCATCTTCCCATCCTGCCTGCTCCGCCTATTATCGCTACTCTCATCATAACATTTCACCTATTCTTTTCAACCCTTCTAACAGCAAGTTCTCTGGTTGACAGGCACTTATCCTTATAAAGTTAGGATAATCTCCAAAGGCTATACCAGGGGCTACACAAACATTCTTGTCCTTTAGAAGATCAAGGGCAAACTTTCCAGCATCAAAACCCCTGTCGTTGCTTACCTTAGGAAATACATAGAAAGCGCCATCAGGCTCATAACAGGATAAATTCATCTTTTTTAACCTATTGCAAACTAAACTTATCCTTTTTCTGACTAGACTAGCATATCTTTTGACATCTTCCTTACATTTTAGAGCTTCAATTGCAGCGTATTGAATGAATTCTGGAACGCTTGTGGATGCCAGGGCTTGAATCCTTGAAATCTTCCTTATGGTTTCAGCATCAGATATAGCATAACCAATCCTAAAGCCTGTCATGCCATAACTTTTGGAAAAGGAGGATACACATATAGATTTGCAGTCATGAAACTCTAGTATGCTATCAAAAGGCTTGAAAGAATAATCTGAATAGACTTCATCACTAAGTATAGTTATATTTCTATCTGTTGCAAAATCTACTAAAGCCTTCATATCTCTCTTCTCAAGAACCTTTCCTGTTGGATTGTTAGGATAGTTAATTATAATTAACTCTGTAGAATCGTTTATGAGATTTGATAGGGATTCTATATCTGGTTTCCAGCCATTCTCAAGATTGGTTTTAACATTAATGACTCTTCCTCCAATAGCTTCTATGCAATCAATGTAAGCTGGCCATGCAGGCTGTATGACTATGGCCTCACCGCCTTGTGAGAGGGTTGATAAGATGCTAGCGTAGATAGAAAATCTGCCACCAGATATTACAGCGACTTGTTCATGTGATACATCTATGCCATAACGCTCACTTACAGAATCTGCGATACTTTCTCTTAAACTTGGGATTCCTGAGGGTTCTGTGTAGTGAGTGTAGCCTTTTGATATTGCATCACAAGTTGCCCTTTTCACCTTCTGTGGAGGACCAAAGTCTGGTTCTCCGATTTCTAGATGGATTACTTTTTTCCCCTCTTTTTCCATTCTTTTGGCTAAAACGAACATGTCTACTACGCTAATGGATTTTTTGCCTTCATTTGTAGAAATCTTCTGAGCTTTTATAGCCTCATCTATCAGAAGATTCAAAAGTCTTAACCCGAAGCGCTCATCAACATTATACTTCTTGCATGCATTTATGACAGAGTTTCTAAGGTCTTTCTCCACTTTATAGTCTATGATAGGTAAGCTCATAGAACGTTTTATTTCGTTGATCTTTTTTGCTAATGAGAGACGAAGACCTATTAACCTTATTATCTCATTGGTAATCTCTTTGACTTCTTTACGTAAAGCCTCAAGCTCTAATTCACTTGACAATATTCACCACCTTTAGCTAAAGCCTAGTTTTTATGACTGGAGGTATCAAACCTGCTCTTATAGAATGATCAGCCATAACACAAGATACCACGGCTTCAACTACAGGAACTGCTCTTGGTACTATGCAAGGGTCATGGCGCCCAGGCACTATTAAATCGTCTTCCTTTAAGGTGTCAAGATGAACCGTCTTTTGTGGCTTCCTTATCGATGAAGCAGGCTTAAAGGCTAACCTTAACACTATGGGCATGCCATTAGATATTCCACCAAGGATTCCACCAGCTCTATTTGATGATGTTATTATCTTCCCTTCCTTTACAGAAAAAGGATCGTTACATTCAGACCCCTTTAGCCTTGTAGCTTCAAAACCAATGCCAAACTCTATGCCTTTCACAGCTGGTATGGAGAATAGTGCTTTACTCAAGTCAGATTCAAGAGAAGAGAAGACAGGTTCTCCTAAGCCTATGGGTACGTTGAAAACTTTGCATTCAACTATTCCTCCTACACTATCTCCTTTTGATTGTTCTTCAGTTATCTTCATCTTCATCTTTTCTGCTGCTTCTAAATCTGCGCATCTTACTTCATTAGAGTACCTAAGCCTCCTAATCTCATCATCAGATACTTCTCTTGCTTTGATACCTCCTATCTCAATGGAATAGGCAAGAACTTCTATGCCAAGAGTATAGTGGATAAGCTTCTTAGCTATGGCTCCTGCCATAACAAAGGACGCTGTTATTCTACCTGAGAAGCGTCCCCCTCCCCTCCAATCATTATAGCCCTCATACTTCCAAAAAGCTGTTAGATCAGCATGCCCCGGTCTTGGGGTCTTTCTTATCTGTTCATAAGGTTTTGAATCTACATCTTTATTCCATATTAATGCACAAATAGGAGCGCCTGTAGTATACCCATTAAAGACTCCTGATATTAATTCTACTTTATCCTCCTCAGACCTTTCGCTCGTTACCATGGATAAGCCCGGTCTTCTTAAATCAAGGTCATGCTGAATATCATCTTCACTCAAAGGCAAACCTGCAGGGCAACCGTCTACTACTGCTCCTATACATCTACCGTGACTCTCGCCAAAGCTTAATACTAAGAATCTTTCTCCAAGAATATTTCCTGTCATTTTATGTTCCTTCTATGATTGCTCCTAGCGATCTAATATCTTTGATGAAATCTGGGTAGGATATGTCTACCGACTCAAGACCTTCTATTATGCAAGGCTCGGATGAAGCCATAGCAGCAGCACAAAAAGCCATAAAGAGTCTATGATCGCCATAAGGATTTAATGAGCAACCCTTCAATTTTTCACAATATTCAACTACTATGCCATCCCGTAACTCTTGCACTTTAGCACCAAGTTTTCTTAATTCTTTCGCAAGTATGGATATTCTATCTGTTTCTTTGAACCTAGCATGCTCAACACCTTTTATGATGATCTTTGGCCTAGCCTTTAGAGCTATTACTGATAAAACAGGTAATAAGTCAGGAGAATCTGATAAGTCGAATTCTCCTCCCTTCAAAATCTTACCTCCTGATAGAGTTATCTCACCTTTTGGTCTATTAACGTTAAAATCAGCTTCGATATTCTCTAATATATCTAAAATGCGCATATCTGCTTGAGGGAGAGAAAAGTTCAAGTTCTCTATTGTAACCTTTTTTCCAGCCAATAGCGCAAATGCTATCAATAAGGATGCTGAGCTAAAGTCCCCCGGCACATCAAAATCTGACTGATGGTAATCTTGTTTCGGTGGAATAACATACTCTTTATAATTTTTATGAATAGCAGTCCCTCCAAAAATCTTCATCATGCTCAAAGTTGCATCTATGTATGGTCTTGATACAGTCTTACCATGAACTTTTATCAATGTTTTGTTTTTAGCTTTAGGGGTTGAAATCAAGAGAGCAGATATAAATTGAGATGAGATATCTCCTCTTATTTCAGCTTCCCCTCCCTTAATTCCACCGCCTCTCACTATTATTGGTGGCAAGCCATTTTGACGGGATGAACAGCAATCAACTCCTAAGCTTAATAATGCTGAAAGCAACGGTTGCATAGGTCTAGACCTTATGCTATCATCACCAGTAATTATCGAATAACCCTCTGGTGCTAAAGATGCCATGGCTGTTATTAAGCGCATGGTAGTTCCTGAATTCTCTACATTGATAACATCATCAGGAGTTTTGAGATTTGGATTTCCTTCAATTTGAAGATAATCTTCCTTTTTATCTATCAATGAGCCTAAAGCTTGACATGCCTTTATTGTAGCAATGGTATCTCTTGCCAAAAGAGGTTTATTTATTCTAGATCTTCCAGATGCAAGGCTTGACAATACTACTGCTCTATGAGTATAGCTCTTACTTGGTGGAGCTTTGACTTTGCCATGAAGATCGCTTGGAAATACTTTAACACTCATCAATCCAATATCACTGCTTTTGCCTTCTCGTAGTTTATCTTTGTGTATATTATTTCTCCAGGCAAGTCAGCCCAAGCTGAAGCTATCTCATTGACTCTATTAGGATGGCAAATAGCAACCACAGCAGGTCCTTTTCCTGAAAGACCTGAACCTTTAGCTCCAGCTAATAGAGCGTTCAAAATTGGCTTTGTACTAAAGCCTAATGCAGTAGAGCATACTAAACCATTTAAAACCATGGCTTCCCAATAATCACCTTTCATAACCAATAAATAGGCTTCCTTGAAAAGGGATTCAAATTTCTTAAGTTCAGTTTTGTCAACATCTTTTGTATAAGCCTTTTCAGGGGGAACGTATATTACTATATGATAATCTCCTTCCAGAATCTCTCTTTTCTCTATTATCCGATTAATGTTATCGGTTGCAACCAATCCTCCAAAATAAGATGCGCAAGCATCGTCAAAAGCTCCAGTTATGGTTACGTTTGCCTTTATGGAAGCGTCTACACCTAAATTTATTACCCTCAAATCGTCTAAATTCGTCTTTAAAGCAGCCAAAGTTGCTAACACTATTGCGTTTGAAGCAACGCTCGAGCTTTTGAGACCTTTTCCAATGGGAATATCGGACTTTGTAGTAACTCTTGCGCCATAGTTCTTATAGCCTAAATCAGTCAAAACTTCTTTTACAGCGTATTTGGCCAAGATCTTATCTTCTTCGTTATCGCTACCAATGATCTTTACATCTATTTGATCAGAATTCTCTATCAATTCTACCTCGGCTTCTGTCTTTAACTGAA
>CALLJF010000038.1 GCA_938091495.1 uncultured Nitrososphaerales archaeon
AAAGCATCCATAACTTTTCCATACTTCTTTACATCGAGTTTCCACTTCAGAGGCAGAGGAGGCAGATGCACTACTTCTCTAAAGCTCTCATGTATATAATACACCGACGTTCTAGCCAAGAAGCCAAGAACCGATGCAATAGCAATCTCTGGCTTGAATCCCCCAGTAGCACATAGCCTAACAGATTTGTGCTTTGGGATGATTTTTGCAATCTCTCTAATGAGGTTTGCTAAACCTTTCTGGAAGGTTTTAGCATCGTTCAAGCTATAAACTTCTATAGGCTCAGAAACCTGAATGCCTTTATGGGATAGATAATCCTTTAAAGCTCTAGCACAGCATCTTCCTATATTCGTATCAGAGTGGATTAAATACACTAGAGAGATTTCCTTCAAAAACCTAGACAATGCATTTATCTCGGCACTAACTTCAGATAGCTTTCCCTCTCCTTCTTTCTTTTGAATAAAATTAGTTAACTCTTTTACGTAATTTGCTAATTCTGCCTCATGCATTTTGCTCAATTTTTCATTTATCTCAGCTTCTGTTACCCTGCCCCCCGCTCTATCTCTCTCATAGTTGGAGGCTAAAGACGCTCCTACAGTGACTACATGGACATAGCTCATGGTCATTAATTCATATTGAATCCTTAATAATCCTTTTCTATCCCGTATCACATACAGTATTTGGCAACTTCACAATAGTTACATCTTTCAATATTCGACTTAACTGGGAGTTTCTCCCTAAGAATCAACTTTCTTATCTTTTCTAAATCTTTAATCAGATCCTTTTTGTCCTCATAGCTTATAGGCAAAGTTATCTGCTTGTTTCGATCTGGAAAATATAGAATACCTTCATCAACAATTTGGTTGAACTTCTTCTCTAATAAAATTGCATAAGCAATAAGTTGCTTTTTCCTACCTCTAAAAGCCTCCATATATTCTGAATATTTAATCTCGACTGGCAAAATCTTATTATTCTTTAACTCTATAACTAAATCTATCTGCCCAGCCAATCCTAAATCATGATCTTCTAATGACAATTTGTGATAGATCGCCTTGACATCCTCTTGACTATAATTAAAAATGGTCTTCCTCTCTTTGATTCTTTTGATTTCTTTCAGATGCTCCTCTTGCCCTTCTATCATCTTCCTCTTCTTTAGAACTGGAATACCTAATGCGCGTAAGAAGTAAATCTTTCTCGGACAATAGTAATACTGAACAATCTCCCATACATCAATGATAATTTTACCATCGTAACCAGAAGCCTTCATATTTTGGTATCTCTCCCCTTAAGAATTTGCCAATGTTTCTAGCCTGATTGAGCATTAAGTCACACCATCTTATCTTCTCTTCACCAATTGCAATGTAATCTTCAAACCTCTCCAAAATCTCCTTTAATAGAGTCCTTCTTGCCTTATCTCCTAAGAAGCACAAATTCTCCCTAACCGAAAAATCCTCTGGCTTTACTTCCTTCTTAGATACTAGCTTTATTATGCTCTTATCGATGAGTTGCTGTCTAAACTCTTCCATCAAGTCAAGAACCAAGCTAGGCTTACCTGGTTTATCCACATGTAAAAATCCTCCATAAGGGTCTAGACCTGCAAAGTGAATAGCCCTCCAAACCTCTCCTTCTAAAACACCGTAGCCGTAGTTCAGCATCGCATTTACTGGATCATGAGCATACCTTCCTGATCTTCCCTTAAATCCGAATTCTTCAGGTATTATAAGCATAATAGCAGACCAATAATTTATTGACGCTGCACCTTCAATACCCATTATAGAGTTCCTTACATGGTCTATATTCTCAGCATCTATCTGCTCCATTTCATGTATCTTTAGGCTAATTTCCTCCCTCTTTTCATAAATCTTATCTGCTGAGTTGACATCAGAGTCCTTTCTCCTCTTGGCTAGAGTGCCCAAAGTCGAGCATTGATTCTTTAACTTTGCTAATGTGAACTCCTTACCTAAAATTACTCCTCTTCTATCCTTGTAAGCATAGTATTGCTCTCTTCTTGTCAATACAGTCCTTAGCTCAGGAGGCGCTAGACGAGCAGTTAATTCGCCTTGCTGATCAACTAAGATCACATCTACTCCGTTCTTAGAAAGTAAGTTTAAAGCATCAAAGCCAATAGCACCATGCCCAGTTATCAGAACTTGCCTTAACTCTTCAGGCAAGGCTTGAGCAACTATCTTTCCTTCTTCCTTCACAACAATTCTATCGCCTTTTCTCCCTACATACTTTCCATAACCATCGATTACTAATCTTTCCAATTTATTCACCTCTGCAACTTTTGTAGTATATACAATCTTCATTACAAGCATTTGGTACGCCTGGATCCTTTTTCAATGCAACAATCTCTAGCTTGTGATCTCTTTCTTCAATCCACCAACTCCTTAACTCATTATTGGTGAAGAAAATATCCTTCTTTATGACAAGTTTTTCATTGATGAAGCTCAAGTATAATACACAGCATACATCGACAGGAACTTCATGAACGCTCTCAAAGACTATCGCATATCCTACAGGAAATAATCTATGCCAATCCTCTTGCTTATCATCGACTTTTAAATCAAACATAATGCATCTTAGATAATCATAGCAGTCTAAGCTCAACAGTCCACTTAACCCTAAAAGCTCACCAGAGATTTTATGCTCAATAAGAAATGGCATAGATGACTGCATCAGATCGTGATCTGAAGCATAAGGCTGAGTGGCTGATAGGTTAGCATATTGAGCTATACAATTCTTTTCTATAAAGTCCCATACTTGCTTTGCTCTCCTCTTCAAAAGCTCTCTATCTCCAACCAATCCTTCCCATCTAATCTTCTCCCACCATTCCTCAAAGCTGATATTTCCGCCTTTCATAAAGCCTTGGAGAGCATCGCTAACTACACCGTGAAGAATCTTACCAAGAGTGACTCTAAAGTTTAGAATTGGCTTTACCTTCTTCACTTGAGCAAGGTAGACATCTCTATCGTTAGGACAATATTTTGAACAAACAGAATACATAGGAATCTTAACATCATAATAGGGCTTAAGAGGAGGTTGATGCCAGTTCCATCCCCTCAATTCAGGGCTAACTCCTACTTGTCTAGCCAAAGGCAGGAGCCTATGAAGAAGCATCTTATGCTCTAGTTCAGTAAGGAAATACAATTCTCATCACTAAACTATTCTAACTTGAGATTTATCTATTAGAGTTACCTCTTTGCTGGATATGATCTGGCATAAACTAGCACATTCTTTACATAATCTGATCACATAGACGCTATCTCTATCTCCTGTAACAAATCTTCTGACTTCTTTGGCCAATATGAGCCTGTCATGAGTGTTTAAAATGCCCTTAAAGCCACTATACTGAATTCTCTCTAAGCCATAGTTCATCAAAAGCTCGGCAAGTTTGGATCTATCTTTATCATCTGAAATATCATAGATTACTAGAGTTATCATTAGCTTCAAAATATAGACTACCTTTGCTATTAAAAATTACCAAATCTAAGTCTTATCCATTGTTTCCTTTTGTATTTTTACATTAAGTACTCTAAACAATTCTTTATAAAGAAATCTTAACCCAAAGCTCAAAGTATAAGTATTTAAATTCTCAGAATTATCTTACTGAAGGTGTTTACATGGCTGAAGAGATGCTCACTCTAACTAAAGAAATAACGATGAAGGAAAGTTTAGAGGATGCTTTAGGCATAGTCTTGAAGGATTATTTAGAAAGAAGGCTAGCTGATTGTAAGGAGGAGATAAAGAGATATGAAGCTAAATACGGTATGAGCTTTGAAGAGTTTGAGAAGAGGATAAGAGATAAAAGATTCAATGAAGAGCTGGAGAAGAAGTATGGAACAATTCAAGTTGAGAACGATTACTTTGAATGGGGCGGAGCTGTAACAGATTTGCAATATTTGAAGGAGAAACTTGGAAATTTGAATAGATGAAATTAGAAGAATTTTTAAAGCAATTGAGAGAGGCTGCTGAGCAAAGTAAGATCGTTAAAAGAGAGGAAGTACTTCTTATTGGTCCTACTAGGGCTAAGATAAGATTTCATCTTTTGGATCAGAGCTATATAGATATCTTTGCTAACGCTGTCTTGGATAAGCAATACTACCATTGGCAAAGAATTGATGGAAGAATCTATAGAGTCAACAACTATCCTGCTGAAAACTGGCACGAGCATATAGATTTTGAAGAAAGAAAAAGACCACTAGAAAGATAACACCAGATGAATTCTTCGCTAAGGTTAAAGAAGAATTAGGTAAAATCTGATTTGATATTATAAGGTTTAGAGGAGTAACACTTCATCCTACTTCAAATAAGTTTTATCTTTTCACCTTGGTACTGAGCCATTTTTCATCAAACATAGAATGATTTACGGAAAGTGTTTCTGTATTCTCTTCCTCTAAGGAGTCATTGAATCCTAGAAATGTCGATGGTGGGTTGACGTGCCTAAATGCGTTTCTGTATTCTCTTCCTCTAAGGAGTCATTGAATCTTATTAAAGGATAATTATGGAGAACCAATGCTCGCGTTTCTGTATTCTCTTCCTTTAAGGAGTCATTGAATCGTAGGGGTCATCGCCATTATCTTTGCATTAATTATGTTTCTGTATTCTCTTCCTTTAAGGAGTCATTGAATCTGACCCTTTTTGAACTTCAATTGGCGAAATAAGTATTATTTCCTTCTGATTCTAGATTTGCTTTGTGAACATCGAAAAATCGATAAGGGGTATATAAGCTCGTTCACAATTATCTTGATAATTGATGAATTATGATTATCTGAAAATCATTGTGCGGGATGAGTAGCCCCGCCTACTTACTCTACCATCACCTCTTCCACTTAAGCTCTAAAGGATTTGCGTTAATGTAACCTGCCCGCACCCATGGGGCTTATAGGAGCCTATGGAGTAAAACTCTAGAGCAGCAAGGGCTATTGCTAATGTTTGATCACTAGATTCAGACTCAAAGTGGAAACATGACCCAGTTGAAAAAGCTGGCTCGACCCTCCGCCGCCTATTCTCTTTAAGGGACCATCCACTAAATGTTTCAGTTAAGAATTGTCTATGTATTAGCTTAATGCTTGGTAAACTTGGCTTTCCTTGATGAAGAATCCAAGAATAGGCTCTACGTGCTGCTTCAAGGAGCGTGGCAGGCTCAAGTATTGAACTGTTTCCTAAGACCATTGGGGAAAGAAGGCGAATATCGAAGCCCTTTGTATTAATCGTTTGTGCTCTAGCTTCTATAATATCTCGGCTGATCTCTTTTATTTTAACATCTTCTATAGATATCTTACCTAAACCCCTTGACTTTGATCCTCCGATATCTTCATCAGGTACTCCTCTTGTGAGTAGTGCGATTATTTGGTTAAGGTACTCCTTGCAGTCAGCATCTACAACTATCTCAAGCCTGAACTTTGATCCAGCTTCAATAACTTCAATCGTGCGGAGCGTTCCAGCTAACTCTTCTCCTGATCTTATCTGTGCAGCAGAATAACTTCCCCTATCCAAAGCTGTTAAAGAGAACCTCGAGGTCTGTACGGACTCGCTATTAATCTCCCCGCATCTGAGACATTCATAGTAGCCTAAAAGAGGTTTGACCGAATTGTCACAAATCTGGCACTCTAAAGGGGGAATATAGGTATTATAGATCTTATGACATTGAGGATTTCGGCAACGATATAACGTTCTGCTAATAGGAACAAAGACTCCATTGCACTTTAGATGAAGTGGGTAAGCGTATCTAAAGAACATATTTGACTTCTTACCGAATTCTTCTCCAAATAGCTTTGAGTAAAAGCAATCTTCTGAATGCACATGCGTCTCTCCCTCCTTAAACTCACAAGTGGTCTTTACGAGGCATAGTCCAAAGGCTCCCCTAAGGAAGGAGCCTGGGATAAAGTGGTGCGTATGCTTTATGACTCCAGTCCTCTTACCTGAACCTATATGTAGAGGTGTTTTAGCCGTGATCGTAGCATTAACGATATAACATGCCATTGTCAAACCATCTTACCTTTTCTCTTCAAACCATCTCTTCAACTCTTCTCCCTCAAGCACCTTCTCCTCTTCCTCACCAAGATAGTATTTTGCCGTTCTAGTAAAGAGCTTTGTAAGGTTGATCTTAACTTTGCCAAAACCTCGAGTTGAAGAACCTCCTAGAGCTGAATCTTCAACGGATTTCAAAGCAGCGAGGAAAAGTTTCAATTCATCGTTGCTTATGTTCTCAGCTACTATCTCTAAGTTAAATATAGTACCCGCTGGAACTGCTTCGATGGAGTAAAGTGCATGAGGAGCAACAGAGCCCTTTTCCCGTTCTATTGCTATTCCAGTTCGAGTCAGTAGTGTCTCTACTTTCTTGATTGGATAAGCATCTCTAAACTTTACTTTGCTGGCTACAGAAGTCGTCCCTGCGGTGCCAAAAATTCTACAGCATATGCAGAACTCCTTTGGACTTCCCTTTAAAGTGCCGCACATAGTTTTTACATCGGGGGGCGTGCAGATATCCATCCCCTCTTTTTTGGCTATCTTTTCCGCTTCGGTTCTTGTCCTACCTTTAAGAGAAGAGCCAGGAATGTAAGGCTGTCCTACAGTATCTTTCAGTATGGGCGTAGCTTCTCCTATCGTGATCTCTTCACCAGAGCCAACGTGCAGTGGAGTGATTGCTTCTAGTTTTCCTTCAAAGATCATTCTTTTTTCCAACTTCTCAAAAACCATTTTTTCACCTCCTTTCCATTTGAATCCGAACTCTAAAACGGGGCATACTCGTCACATTCTGCATTATTTTTCTTATTATTTCTTCAGAGAGAGTATGAGGACTTCCTTTGAAATCTCTTAAAAAAACTCGCACCTCTTTTAAAGAGGTTCGCTCGATAACAAAGTCCACTCCTTTAAACCCGTATTGGGATGTTTTCGCCTTTATAATATCTTCGATTCTTTTCAGGCGTTTAAAATCATATTTCATATTTGCGAATTCCAATACTTTCACTAGGTCAGTCTTACTCTCCCAGTACTTCTTTATCAATTCTAACATGACTTGCCCAAAGCTCCAATAGCCCGTTATCCGCGACATCTGATACTCCACATAGGACTTTAGATCTTCCATTGGTTTACTTCTTGCCTTTTCGTAAAGAGTTCTCAACTGAGTTGACTTAATGCCATTATCGATCGCCGATTCTGCAAGTCTATCACCTTCAAATTCCAAATTTATTTCAGCAGACATTTCATACCCCCCTACTCCTAAAGGCATTGTAAATTAAAAAAGCATTCAAGAAGAGATCTGACTCGGTATGAGATATTTTTTCACCTACACTCCATGGTATGATCCCCCTTGCGATTTGATACCCCATTATACTCTGAGCGTACCGATATCCTCGACTGCCTATTGCATTAGCGATCAGTCTTATGTTTCCCGTGGCTATCTCCTTCTTTATTAAATAGTCTGCGAGCCAAAGGAGTTCGGAGAATTTGTCCCATGTATAAGGTCCTTTACCCAATTTATCCTTTGTTACTCCTGATCCGCCAATGATATCAAAGTCGATAGATCCCTTCTTGGGTTCCCTTTTTGCATTTTCTATGAGGTGTTGAGAAGCCTCTAGCCCAACATAAATTGGTAACTTATAGTTGAATATTGCAACGCCTGAAGAAATAGTAGCAGCTTCAGCCATAGCTTTATTAAAAACCTTAGATATTTCCGACGCTACCTTAAATGCTCTATCTCCAGGCAATACTGCAAGAAGATCGTCTCCTCCAGCATAAATGGTTATCCCGTTAGCGGATTGGACAATTTCTCTGAAAGATTTTTCACATATTGAATGAATGGTTCGACTGATAGCCGCTAATCTTGAAGGTGTGACTTTCTTTTTAAACTCTGCAATTTTCTTACCGTTCAAAATTTTGCCTAACTCATCACCATCAGCCCTTAAGATTGCCACAAAGTTATTTCCATCTTTCAATTCATCTATGCTTCTTTCACCTTTTCCCTTCTCCCGCCTATCCCAGCAGACTTCACATAAAGCCTCAGGTCGAGGCGATGCATCTACAGGAAGGACTTTAGATTTATCTTGATGTTTTGCTGGTCTAATCCCGCACACATCACATTGTTGTTCGTCCTCTGCAATGGAGGTTGGAGGCTTTGTAATCCTCTTAAGTTTATCTTGGTGCAGGTTAGTAATAGCGTTCATCCAAACCTTTCCAAAGTTTCTTTGCATCTCCTCACCATCCGCGACAGCATGGCTTACCGTGGCTGTAAGTTGATTATTTGTAGTTTCTTCTAAAGTAGCCTTTATAGCTTGAGCTAAAGGCTCTACATCTTTTTCTGTTGAGAGGGCTAAGAAATTCCCTCCTCCCTCAAAAATAACACATTCCACACCCATTTCCTTACGAATAATATCAGCACCCTCCTTTATGGCATATGATACAGTATTACTACCCGCCCTCAAGTCAGCAAGCCTCGTAGACTGATTAATATAGCTCGAAACTCTATCTGCATCGCATGAGATAAGAGCGAATCTGTAGCTTTTAGGGTTGTCTCCCTTATATCCACTTTGTCTATAGATGCAGTTTGCAATAGCTGCTGTTAGCCTTGAATGGTCCCAAAGCGGGACATCGTTATATGGCTGTCTAGTGTCAGCAGGTATTCTTGTGAATATGGATTGGGATAGAAAATCAAAGACTTCATTATAGAGCCCCATTGAAATCTCATTACCTCTAAACTTCGCCTTGAACTCCTCTTTGAAGTAAGATAGGTTGCTTGCGGGGGTCTCATAGATTATTTTAGACCCATCTGAAAGGACATGGCTTAGCTTAACTGGAAGGGTAGGTATTGGTCCTCCAGACCTTACCTCTTCATCTTTAGGTCTATCAGCTCCTGATGCTATATGGTCTGCTAAAGATATTATTTTCTCAGTATCCGTCTCTGGACGCATAAATTCAGCGTAGGATGGACCTGTATGGTGTCTAACAGCTGTTAACGCTACATCCCTACCAAAACAGTCCTCGAGAATCTTTAAGCCGTAGTCAACATGCATAGACCAAGGTTTCCTGTTAGCCCAGCATTCAGGCTTACCTATATCATGAAGAAGTGCACATATCTTGATTAAAGCTAGATCAAGCATCAATATAACCTCCTAAAATTAGTATTTAAAACTTTCAAATGTAATGACAACATTTACACATTTCTTGAGGATTTCCTCCTTTTAGTAGTTCTAAAGCAGAATCTCTTATGGATAAAGCCCATTGCCTTAGCTCTTGAGTTAAAGATAGTTTTCTTCTTTCAAATTTTGTAGCATAGTAAACTTCAGCACAATCTACATCTCTACCTTCGACATATTCCATTAGTAAAGCATACCAAATTACTTGCAAAGCATGGGATGGATAAATTCCTAGATTTGGAGCTTTGCCTGTCTTGACCTCTACTGGTTTTCCAAGTTCAATTACATCTACTTTCCCACACAAAGCTAATTCAGGTGCTTTATAGTATTCTTCAAAGTGCCTATAAGGTATGCACATCTTAGCAAGCTCAACACTATCAACTTCATGAATAATAGCTAGCTCCCTTAACCAATTAGCCCATTTTAAGCTGATAATCTCTACATGCTCTTGAATTCTTAGGACTTCATCTTCCCATCTCATACCAAGCCTCTCAAAAGCCTCTTCAAACCCTCTATACATGTGCTGAAGAATCCCCTCTGCCTCGATCACATATCTATAAGCGGTCTCCTCTGGCTCCTCATCGAAAGAGAATTTAGAGGCAAGCCTGAACTCTCTTGATAATAATCGCATATGTAATTCATGTAGTATTCTTCCCCTAACCGCATTCTTCGTCCCAGGCTTAGGTAAGCCCATTTTATGAGTTAGATAGAAGCATCTCTTACAGAAGAAAAATTCACATAAAGCAGTTACAGGAAGTATTATATCCAATGCTACACCATCCAGCTCATATCCTCTAACTAGAGTTGAACGGTGGTTGCTCTGGGTCCTCAGAGAATAAATTGGAAGACCCTCTGCACCGCTCCACCGATATAGGCTCTGTTCCATCGTTGTCATACCACCACATTGTGATACCATATGGGATTATTCTAATCGTTCTAGAGGAAAACTCTATAAGTCTAGAGTAACGCTCGAACATATGATAAGGAGCTAAGTAGCGATGGAGATGGAAGAGTCTATACCTGACTATGGCGATGCAATTATGCTCACTAAAAGCAGAAAAGTTCTTCAAACAATAGCTCAAGCAGGAGGAGTTTCTAGCTTCTCAGAGATAGAGGATGCTTCAGGTGTTAAAGGTTCTGTTTTAGTGTACCATCTGAATAGGCTTCAAGCTCTTAACGTTATTGAGAGGGAAGTAAAGGGAACTTATAGGCTGAAGTATAAAACGCCTTTATGTTACATCTTTCAAGAGAGACCTTTAACGCCCATAGCATATTTAGGACTATTAGGAAGAAGAGATAAGCGATTAGAGCCTGAAACTAAGGTGGCTTTGGAACTCTTATCGAAGGAAGGGATCAAGCCTCAACTCATTTATGTGGTTACCTCAATGGAAGCTCTAAACGAATGGGAGGATATGAAGCTACCATATCAATGGATATTATGCTATGAAGATGAGATCATAGATATAGATGCAGTAAAAAAGAAGATTAAACTGCAGCTTGAGAGCCTATTAAAAGATTACATAGTCTTCATAGACTGCACATCAGCAACAAAGCCAGCAACGATAGCCTATTATGAGCTAGCTCAACAATACTACACACCTCTTTTATATGTTTACGAAGAAAAAAGAGTATTGAAGTGGCTCATTTCTAAAGAAACTATAAAAGCCAGACTCAATATTAGCCAAAAGGAGGTCGATGTAGGAGTAATCAAGCGAGGCTACTCACCTCGCACAGTATAAGCAAGTGAAATTGTGAACGAGCTTATATACCCCTTATCGATTTTTCGATGTTCACAAAGCAAGTCTAAAATAGGAAGAAATATACTTATTTTGCCAATCAAAGCTCAAAAAGGGTCGGGGATTCAATGACTCCTTAGAGGAAGAGAATACAGAAACAGTAAATTTGGCATATCCATGACTTCATCTGCCGTTAGATTCAATGACTCTTTAAAAGAAGAGAATACAGAAATGGAAGGGGGGAGGGGTATCAGAAATGATACCCCCCTATGATTCAATGACTCTATAATAGAAAAGAAGACAGAGATCTATCTATAATCGTCAGCCACGTTTAGCCTGCCTTTTGATTTGATGGCTCTTAAAGGAAGAGAATACAGAAACCCAAGTATTCAGACAAAGGAAATTTCACCACTTCTCTCCTTTATTATCTGCAGATTCGTTTTGAAGACTCTATCCAATAGAACATCCCCAAAACCTCATTTGACACTTTCCACGACTAAAGTCGAGAGGTTCTCGGTTCTTCAAGGCTGAGCCTTTCATCATACCGAGTTTTGGGCTATGTCAAGAGAGGCCCTGGCATGGAAGGCAGCCTCATGTCCCGCTTCAATATATTCATCGCATCGTTGTAGTCAGCATAGTATTGATATCTACAGTTTGGGCATTTAAGGAGCTTTCGACTCGAAGCCCTTTACTCCCGAATCTATGGCACGTTATGGAAGTGCCTTCCTCACTTATCTTGATGACTTTTATCCTAAGCCATCTTGCCTTATATTCTATGAAGAAGCCTAGCTTGTGGTATGAGAAATTGTTGAGCATCTCCAAAATGACTTGTTTTTGCCGTATGTAGAGAGCAACGCCATCCCTCAATTTTTTTCCTATATGGGGAATATACGTGTGCCTGAGGGCACCGTCTACAGTCTCAAGAGCAAGAACCCATACTGATGCTGGGATCGTTGCTCAAGATATGCTACAGCATCCCTTAGGATTAGAGGGCGGGATATATCTGACAATCAAATGATGTCAAGATAGTCAGGGCAGGGTCAAGAGACAGTTCCCATTCCACATCCATACATAAAATCTAGCATTAAATTATGAAAGTTCTTCTAAGTCTGACAAGAATTCTATTATATGTTTTCTTTTAATATGAGGCATTATTACCAACCTAATATGAGTTTGAGTGGATGAAACAGCCCATCCTCTTCTCCTTAATCCATCTGCTAATCGCTTAGGCTTTAAAGAATTAGATGATAAACCTACTATGTTCATGATTGGATTTGTGATCAGATACAGTTTCTTGGACTTTTTGACCCTTTCTACAATCATATTTGTCAAGTTCATACATCTTTTCACTACTCTTTGATAGCCTTCTCTGCCCATATGCTTAAGAAGAGCCCAGACAGCCACTGCCGATGCACCAGACCTTGTTCCTAAGATCGTGCCTTGAGTCATCTCTCCTCCTGATAAATATGGAACCTTTATGCTCACAGATTTTATGTATTCTTTATCTCTAAATAGTATCCCACCAGCAGGTATAGGAGCAAGCCCCATCTTATGAGAGTCTATGGTTATAGAGCAGACTCCTTTCAAACTGAAGTCAAATTCTGGAACATTATAACCCAAATCTCTTAAGAAAGGCAATACAAAGCCTCCAAAAGATGCATCTACATGAAGATATATGCCATTATTCAAAGCTATTTCAGATAGCTCTGATATGGGATCAACGATTCCCAATTCTGTCGATCCTGCTATGCCTACTATGGCTACCGTGTTTCTATTGATAGCTTCTTTCACAGCTTTTGTTTTGACTTGAAAATTTTCATCAAGCCCAATTTTTACCAACTTTATCCCAAGTAAGTTTGCAGCTTTGTCGAACGAAAAATGAGCAGACTCTGGAACTATCACTTCAGGCCTATCTTTTTTTGCTAAATTCCTCGCAACCCACATAGCCATCAAATTCGCTTCAGTCCCCCCTGAGACTATGTATCCTGATGCATCTGGTTTTGAAAGTAAAGAACCTATCATCGCTATAGCTTCTTGCTCAAGCCTCATAGTCCCAGGGAATAGACCTGCATCTCCAAGATTCTTATCTATGGTTTTGATGAAAATTCTCTTAGCAAAGGAATGAGGGGAAGTGCACATAGAGCCAAGAATTCTTCCTGAACTATATGTGAAATCCTCTTTCAAATACTCTTTAAGCAGTCTCAAAACATTTTCCTTCGATAATCCTTCATAATTCATAGCCATAGGCTAAAATTTACCTCATGATTAAGCATCAGATTTTTAAGAATCTTTCTAAGGCTTCTGGATAAAGCAAATTTCTCTTTTTGATCTCCATCAGTCTTTTAGCCATAAATCTAATACAATCTCCCAAATTCTTCTCATTATCAAACCTTCTAATTATTCTCCAGAGCTCTTTTTCACTTTTGAACCTTAATCTTTGAACTTCATCTATAAGCAAAGGTAGGGCTCTTACTATATTATCAACAATAGTTATAGATGCATAGCGAGCTGTTCGTGAGAGAGGGTTAATGTCTATTGCAATAACGTTCTTGCCCATTTTTCTAAGAGCCTCTGTTCTATCACCATCTTCTAACGAGAGTAATACTAAATCTGCAGAGTAAATCCCTCTGACATCCACTTTTCTTCTTTCACTGCTCAATTCTGGTATCATTGCAGATGCTCTATTCCCAACGCCAAGAACTTCCTTTGCTCCAGCCTCTATCAAAGCCTTTTCTATAGCCATTTCCCTTTCAAGAGAGCGGTAAAACAGGTTTACCTCTATCTTACTTCCAGTCATATTAGCTAACTCTACAAGCTCTTTAGCAGCTAAAGCTGAAGAATTGCCATTGACAGATATTACAGGATGCTTAGCAAGAAGAATGGCTGCTGCAGCTGTGGTTATTGCCTTAAAGGCAGGTCTTATCGTCCTCTCACCTATAAGGTAGTCGAAGGCTTCCCCTCTACCATGAGCTATCAAACCTTGAGGGACAACTATTCCAATTCTATAATTCATGATGAGCTTTTCACGAATTTTTAAGGATTCTGCTCTTGGATGGTCTGGAGGGATCTCTATCTCTTCCTTCATAGAACTCTAGCCCCCTTTTTATCGACAGAGCAAAGAATCACCCGATCTTCTGATCTTGCTTTTTTATGAAATATCTTGACCAACTCTTCTGCCTCCTTTGCTTTTGTAAAAGAGAAGATAGTCTCGCCTATCATAGCCATGCTAGATTTAAAGCCATAATCATCAAGTTCGTTCAAAACCTTCTTCACCCTATTAGTGTAAATACTTAGCGAATCAGAGAATTCTCTTGACAAAATCATAAAATTTTCAGGGCTTGGTTCTGCAATAAAACGATCAACCAATCCTTTGCCAGCCTCATTTACACGATTGAGCAGAATCTCATCGCTTAACATGGCTTTGGTAGAAATTGGACCAAGGCTCAAGCATGCAACAGAATAATCATTGCTTATTGGGATTTGCATTATTTCTCCTATACCTGGAGCACCAGCCTTAACCCTGGCCTCAAACCCGCCATAAGTCTCAGCTATAACAGTACCTAATCCAGTCTTACATTTTATTTCAGCTTTATGAGCGATGCTTGCAGCCTCAACCTTTGATAGACCCATTCCTAAAGCTTCGTTAAGAGCAAGAGACAAGCTTAAGGCACATGCTCCGCTAGAGCCGAACCCTGAGCCAATAGGCACCTGCACATCATAATCAACGAAAAAAGAGTAGTTTCTATCATTTTTAGGCAAAAAGAAATCTATTACAAATCTTGTGAGTTGAGTTGATTTCAAAGCTTTTCCATTTAAGCTAACTTTTAACTCAGGGTTGGATGATTCTTTGATCTTTACATAAGTCTTGACTCCCTTGCTTAAGCATATTCCTGCTCCCCTCGATCCTTTTAATAGTAGACCAGATTGCTCATCTATGATTTCAAAAAATCCAGTTATATGAGATGGGGAGAAGGCTGAAGCCTCCATAGCGTAATGAAAAACTAACCTTTTTATTAAATTAATCTATAGATAGAATAAATCCCTCTAGACTTCTATTTATTTGATAATCCAAATGGCAACTTTACTAATTTAGGTTATACAGCATATCAAGCTTAAAATAGTTCATCTATATAGAACATTATATTAGTTGATGCAAAATGGAGTTACGCAAAGTTCAAGAGATGGGTGGCGGGACTCTTCTCATATCCTTGCCAAAAGAATGGGTAAAACAAAACATGGTAAAAAGAGGTAGTATTCTTACAGTCGAAGCAAGAAAGGATGGGTTTCTTGTCATCTACCCTTTTCAGAAGAAGGAGAAATCGATTCTTGAGACTTCTATTCAATATCCAGAAGAGCAGATAGAATACGTGATAAACGAGATAACTGGAGCGTATCTTTTAGGATACGATTTGATCAGAATTCATGGAAAAGAAAGGATAACTTATGAGGATAGAGAAAAGATCAAGGAGGCTGTGAGACAGTTAATAGGTCTCGAGATAGTTGAGGAAGATGCGCAATCTATTCTGATTCAATTCTTGCTCGAACCAACAACCCTAACCCCAGAGAAGATTCTTCGTAGAATGCACATGATATCTAGAGGTATGCATAAAGACGCTATAACCTCTTTAATAGAGAACGATGAACATCTTGTCAAAGTAGTAGCTGAAAGAGACGATGAAGTGGATAGGCTTCATTTTCTTTTAGTGAGGCTTATCAGAAGCGCGCTTTTAGACTTTAAGCTTTTGAACAAAATTGAATTGAACATGATTGATTGCTTGGATTATCGTGTTGCTTCAAGCTTGCTGGAGATGGTTGGAGATGCTTCTGTTGAAATGGCAAAGACCATGTTGAAATTGCCCAAATTCTATTTCGATGATAAGCTTAAGAATACACTTAAAGAATTTGGAGAAATTCTAGAGAAGATGCAAGATCTTTCAGTAAAGGCCTTTTTAACTAAAAATGTAAAGGATGCTAGGCAAGTGGTGAAACTCTTTGCTACTTTATCAGCAAAACTAAATGAACATGAAAAATTGATTCCTAATCAGCCTTTAGAAGTTTTCACAGGACTCTCATCGATATTTTCATCCATAAGCAAGATAGGCAGATGTCACATAGATATTGCTGATCTCTCTGTAACTATGTATCCTACAGTGCGCTAATCAAACACGAGCAGTTATAGCATGCATAGCATACTTCCTTTTTAAAGATGCTTCTAATAGACCCAAGAATACAGGCTCTGCCTTGCCAGGTCTGCTGATGAACTCAGCATGATACTGAGTGGCTAGATAGAAAGGGTGATTTGGAATTTCCATTATCTCAACTCTTTTACCTTCATCACTAAATCCTGAAAATACCATACCATTCCTCTCAAAAATCTCTCTATAATTCTGATTAAACTCGTATCTGTGCCTATGCCTTTCCCTTATGACCTTTTTTTGATACAATCTGAAGGCTAGTGTCCCCTCGATTAAGTTTATCTCATGAGCACCTAACCTCATGGTAGCCCCTAAGTCCTTTATTTCTCTCTGCTCAGGCAATAGATCTATCACAGGATGGGGAGTGTTAGGGTCAAGCTCGGTTGAATTGGCATTTTCTAGACCACAAGCATATCTTGCAAAGGATGCTAAAGCCAATTGAAAGCCAAAGCACAATCCTAGATATGGTATTCCTTTCTCTCTGCAATAGTTTGCCACTATTATCTTCCCTTCACTCCCTCTCTTCCCAAAACCTCCTGGTATGAGTACGCCATGATACTTTTCTAATTCTTTGCAAGATTCCTCTTGATTCTCAAAACATTCAGCCTCTATCCATCCTACCTTTACCTTCAAGCCTAATTGAGCCCCTGCATGAGCTAATGCATGATTTATGCTAACGTAACTGTCTGCAAGCGCAGTATATTTCCCAACCATGGCTATTCGAACTTCCTCTTTGTTCCCAATGAAAGATTCTGATATTTTCTTCCATTCTCCCCAATGAATCTCTTTATTGCTTAGTTGAAGCTTTTCACATATTGCAGATACTATTCCTTCGGAGGCAAGATTCTCAGGCACGCTGTATATAGATTCAACGTCGGGGTTAGAAATTACGCTCTTCAAGTCTACACTGCTGAAAAGGGCTATCTTGCTCTTCGCCTCCTTCGTCAAAGGCTTCTCACTTCTAGCCACGATTATATCAGGCTGAATACCAATTCTCCTTAGCTCTTGGACACTATGCTGAGTAGGCTTAGTCTTCTGCTCACCTACAACATCTAAGGCTGGAACCAGAGTCACATGAACGAACAGAGTGTTAGAAGGGCCTTCCTCAAGCCTCATCTGCCTTAAAGCCTCTAAGAAAGGTAAACTCTCTATATCGCCAACTGTCCCACCACACTCTATAACAACACAGTCAGCGTTATCCATCTCAGCAACGAGCCTTATGCACCTTTTTATTTCATTTGTTAAATGAGGGATTATTTGCACACATTGCCCGAGATATTTTCCCTTTCTCTCATCCTTTATAACTTGTGAGTAAACCTGTCCGCTAGTAATGTTATGATAACGTGCTAAGGGCTTATCAAGAAACCTCTCATAATTGCCCAAATCCATATCACATTCAGAACCATCATCGCATACGAACACTTCTCCATGGGCCATAGGATTCAGAGTTCCAGCATCCACATTCAGGTATGGATCAATCTTTGCAGCCGAGACTTTCAATCCTGTCATAGTAAGAAGCTTTGCCATGGAAGCAGCAACTATGCCTTTACCTAAGCCTGACATTACGCCTCCAGTAACGAAAATCCACTTTGGCATATTTTAGTAAGCCATTTTTTCTAAATAAAGTTTACTGTAAGGATCTTGAAAAATGATTAAAAACACTAAAAATATGTGGTGGTATCGTAATAGCGCATGCTATTAAGGATAGATTATTCTGGGAATTCCTTTTTGAGGAATTCCTCATTTAGACAATTAACGATCTGTTCCAACTCGTCTACGTAAAGTGCAACGCTATCTGGAGGATGTAGTCTTCTATCCGAACCTCGAATTATCCTGAAGATAAGGTGTATTTTCTCCCTATCCCATCCTGCGCCTACCTTCTCAACTCTAACTTTTAAGCTGTCTCCTATCCTACTTTTTATTTCAAACTCCTTCATATGAACTGGTATGCCCATTTCAACACACCTTCCTTATGCCCCCCTAAGATCCTTTGGTAGCCATTTGTCCACACCTTCTTCATGCCACGGTGGTGGAGTTCCAAATTCGATCACAGCTTCTACAAAAGCTTTTATATGTCTAGTTGGGGTCTCCAACCAGATATCACAACCAGCCATAGGCATATCACAGCCTGCATCTATTACTTTCTTTACTCTGTCTCTTATTTTTTCGATAGGCCCTTCGTGCAAAACCTTAAAAGCACTTAAGTTTCCACCTATAGGATACCATGGTCCCATTACTTTGTTGGCGATTCTCCTTGTCTCAATCATAGGCGTAGCCTCTTCAACAGTGAAGGCATCAGCGCCACATGCAATGAGATTGCTTACGTTCTCTACACTCGGAGACCAGCACTCACCACATGTATGAAGAATAACATGCCCATGAGTCTTGATTTTTTCTATCGATTTTTTAAGATAAGGCATAACAAATTCACGGAAAGTCTTTGGGTGAATGTTAGCGAGCGAGGAGGCTTCTTCTCTTATAGTGAGTATATCAGCGCCTGAATCTAGGTATGCACAAGCAATCTCATCAAAAAGTGGGGAAAGTGTCGCCATAAATCTATGAGCTTCCTCTTGTTCACTCCTCATATACTTGTACCAAGTCGAGGTGTCAACTATGTATCCTCCAATGGCTTGGAACGGATAGTCTATGTTAGCTACTATTGGAACCTTTCCATAGTATCTCTCCTTCAAAATCTGAAGCGCTTTACAGACAACGGGAACTCTGCCCCTATTTCTCATCTCCTCTGCTTTTCTTGGGATATCGAGTTGATCTACCTTTTTGACCCAATACTCTTTGACAGAGGGCCATTTTATCTTTCCTTCAAAGAATTCTAACTTAATTCCAAGAGCTTCTGCTTCAAGGGTTAGTTCGAAAGGAACTTCGACGTTCTCTAAACCAGCAAGTTCGTGTAGGGCTGCACCTAACTTGGCCATCTTTACCGGGTCTCTGTGCGCTTCAGGCCAATATGCATCAAAAATCTCCATACCGTCTATGGTGTAAGTGGTGATAATATTCGTGGCGGGTAGTCGATCAATCCTTTCTTTATGCCAGTCAAGTATGTTCATCATCCTTTCGTAAGGAGACATTGAATCTTCAGGTCTGGTTTTGTATATATCATATTTTTGCATATATATCATACGACAGGTGTATCTTAAAAAATATTTCGGTCATAAACGATGAACTGTAAAATGGTGCACTCGAGAAGCTACCAGAATCATGTAATGTAAAACATTTTATCTATCGATGGACAGCGAATAGATGATTTGAATGATACCAAGAGTTTTGAGCATAGCAGGCTCTGACCCTGACGGAGGAGCAGGGATACAAGCTGATCTGAAAACCTTCTCAGCTTTAGGAGTGTATGGCATGACGGTAATAACATCCGTAACTGTACAAAATACTGTAGAGCTCAAAAGAATTCACGATTTACCAACAGACATGATAAGAGCCCAGATAGAAGCTTTGATCGATGATATAACCATAAATGCAGTTAAGACAGGCATGCTTCATACAAGAGAGATAATAGAAGTTGTAGCAGAAGAAATAGGAAGGCAGAAATTTCCATTGGTAATAGACCCTGTAATGGCTACAAAAAGTGGAACATCTCTTATTGAAGAAGATGCGAAGAGCGCTTTGACTAAGATTCTTTTCCCATTGGCAAAGTTAGTGACTCCAAATTCCTTTGAAGCTGAAACTATATCGGGAATGAAGATAAAGACTTTAGATAATGCTAAAGATGCTGCGAAAAAGATTGCTGAATATGGAACCGAGGCGGTACTGATAAAGGGAGGGCATGCATTCTCTGAAAAAGAGGCTATTGACCTTCTATATTTTCGTGGTAACTTCAAGGTCTTCAAGACAGAGAAGATAAAGACAAAGACAACTCATGGGACTGGTTGTAGTTTTGCTTCGGCTATAGCTGCGGAATTGGCAAAAGGGAGAAACATATTAGATGCGGTAAGCAATGCAAAGAATTTTATAACAAAAGCGATAAGATTTGGATTTGACATAGGTCATGGTTTTGGGCCTGTAAATCCTATGGCTCATCTTTACAATGAAGCAGAGAAATATCAAGTAATAGAAAATGTTAAGGAGGCAGTAACTATGTTAGAGGCTCACAAAAAATTCTCACAATTAATCCCTGAATCTCAGTCTAACATTGTTATGGCTCTGCCCTTTGCTGATAGTATCAAGGATATAGCAGCTATTCCAGGGAGAATAGTCAAGATAGGAAAAAGCGTTAAAGCTTCATCTTGTCCAGAATTTGGGGCATCATCCCACGTGGCTAGAACTGTATTGACAGCTTCTAAACATGAGAGATCGATAAGGGCTGGTTTGAACATAAAGTACTCAGAGAGGATCATAGAGGCTTGTAAAAAGTTGAAATGGATAATCTCATCTTATGATAGAAGAAAGGAACCATTAGAAGTCAAAAGGAAGGAAGGGATGAGCATAAGTTGGGGAACTGAACAAGCTATAAAGAAGATAGGGAAGGTGCCACATGTAATATACCACAAAGGAGACTGGGGGAAGGAGCCTATGATCACTTTGCTTGGAAAGAATGCTGTAGAAGTTTCCAGAATGGCCATAGAACTATCCAATAGAATAAATAGCGTACCCTAATTTCTAGGGTACAGTTTCTCATGTTTATTCTAGCGATTCTATTGTTTACTCGGGGTAGATCCACTTGTTGTTCTCGTCGATACGACCAAGTCTATAAAGCAATTCTCTTGTCAAGGGATATTTGTTGAGGTCTTGGTATGGTAAGTACTGAGATCTAGCGTACTCATTCTGGAAATCTTTGTCAACCGCCAATTCATAGTATACGACCTTTCTAGAAATTTCCTCTGCATATTCTCTCATTTCCGTAGATATCAAAGCCATCCTAGCGCCTGTCCCTGCTGCATTACCTACGAATACATACTTTTCTGTCGGTAACTCTGGATACATGCCTATAGTCCTAGCATTCTCAGGATCTATGTAATTTCCAAATGCGCCAGCCAACCAGAATTTGTCTATGTCCTTCTCAGTCAAGCCTCTGTACTTTAACATGAGTTCTGCGCCTGTGTGCATAGCGGCCTTTGCCTTCTGTAACTCTCTTAAATCCCCTTGTGTAATGACTATGTCAATTCCGGGAATGGTTTCTTTTTTCATAACACCAGGAGAAACTTCTTTTTCTACAACGCGAGCAGTTTCTTTTGCCCATGCTATTACGTACTCCCACATCCCTTCTTTCGATCTTCTTAACCTGTCTGTCTGCTTTGCCATCTTCTCGACAAACTTGCCCTTGTTGTCTATCAAACCAGCCTTCAAAAGCTCTGCAGGTATGTCTATTAGTGCAGATCCACATATCCCCACTGCAGGAGCATCTTCTATTGTTCTGTAATGAAGCTCTAGGCTCGATGGATCTATAGTCACCTTCTCTATGGCGCCCGTTGAAGCCCTCATGCCTTGCTTTATCTCCATCCCTTCAAAGGCTGGACCAGAAGCGCAAGAGTCACAAGTTACTAACTCTCTGTTCCCAACAGCAATTTCAGTGTTTGTTCCTATATCAAGGTCCATAGTAATTTCGTCCCTATCCAACATCCTAGTCGCCATTATAACAGCCAGTTGATCTGCACCAACGAAGCCTCCGAATACTGGTAGGTAGTAGGCTTGTGAGTAAGGATGACCTTTCAGGCCTAACCTTGCTGTTGGAACATAAACTCCACGTCTTACTACTGGTGGATATGGAGAGTAGGCCACGTGCTTTGGCCAATATTTGAGGAAGAACATCTGCATTGCCACGTTGCCAACGAAGGTCATCTCATATATCTCATTGTTCTTTACACCTGCTTTCTCGCAACATTCATCTATGATCTCATTAATCCCTCCTACTACAGCTTTTTGGAGCTTGTCTTGGGCTTCTTCTCCATAGAACAGTACATAAGATATCCTAGATAGAACGTCTTCACCCATCGGTATCTGGGGGTTCATTCTCGAACCTACTGCTATTACTTTGCCTTGGTTCAGGTCCATCAAGAAGCCAGCAAGTTTAGTGCTGCCTATGTCACAAGCGAAGCCGAAACACCTATCTGTGGTATTCCCAGGCTCTACTGCCATCACTTTATCATTCCATACTACTGCAGTTACCTCCCAGTTGGCTTCTCTAAGCTTTATTGGGAGGTAGTCCTTCACTATCACATCGTAATCTACTCTCAATTTGTTCTTATCAAGCCCGTATTGATCGCTTAAAGCATCTAGGAGTCTCTCTTCGTCAGCTCTCATATCATGTAGGGTTGGTACAGGCAACTTCAAGAAGTATTTTCTGACCATAGGTTTGGGCGTTACAGGCACTTCGAGTCCTTCCGTCTGAAGTCTTTGCTTTCCTACTCTGCTTATCTCAGGAACATAGACCTTTAGCGGTGCGTTCTTTACCTTTACCAAGCATGCCAATCTATAGCGCTGCTCTATCATGTCTTTTGTCAGATGTCTCATTTCACCAGGCTTAACAGGTCCTAGTGACTCGTTACCCTCGTCGATTCTAACCTTGCACTTGCCACAAGTCCCCTTTCCTCCACAGACTGTAGATAAATCCACTCCTAATTTGTCTGCAGCCTCCATCAATGTCGTCCCTGGTGCAAAAAAGTCGCGCCTTCCATGCGGGAAGAAAACTACCTCATATTTATCTTCTGAAGACATAACGATCAAAAGGGCCTTGACTTTTACCTTAAATAAACATTTCGCCGATAGTATTAATTTTATAATATTGATTTTAGGTTCATGGGATTCATCTTCTCAAAAGAAAGCCTTTTATGAAATTCCCAAATGGATTTTAACTCATTTTGTCACTTCTTTGGAGTGAAGCTATAGTGAGCTCAAAGACACTCAGATCGGCTTCAGATAGAACTAACCCTAATTAGATTCGTTATTCAAATTCGAGAATTTATTGATAAACTAAAATAAACGCTATCGTTACGAAAATCCTACGCTGCATTAGGTCACGGAGTCCGAAGCCGTTTGATGCATGAAAAAATAGTAGGTCAAAGACCTATTTTTCTTGTGCCTTTTTCATAGCTTCGACGGCTTTCATTACTGTATCGATTAGCTGCTTTACTTTATCGACGGCTTCTACTGCGTCTTTCCCGTAAGCATCTGCACCGATTCTTCCTTTGAACTCCTCTGTCACTGTACCGCCACCAATAATGGTCTTAGTCTTGTCCTTAAGTCCCTCTTTCCTCAGCTCTTCTTCCACGGCTTTCATAGATAGAAGTGTGGGTGACATCATAGTAGACAATGCAACTACATGGGCTTCTGTCTCTTTCGCTTTGCCAACGAAATCTTTCGTTGGAACGTCTCTTCCCATGTCATATACTTCGTAACCTGCAGCTGTAAGCATAGCCTTGACTATGTTCTTGCCTATGTCATGGATGTCTCCTTCTACTACTCCTATGACAATTTTCCCTGCAGCTCCCTTCTCACTCTTTGGTATAAGCGGTAATAGAATGTTAAGACCAGCATACATGGCATCAGCCGACATTAGAACTTCTGGCAAAAAGTATTCCTTACACTCATATTTGTCGCCAACTACCTTCATTCCTTTTGCCAAACCATCTACTATACCTATGTAAGCATGCTCCTTACCTGCTCTGACCAATGCTGCCCATTCTTCTGCGGCCTTCTTGACTTCAGCTTCATCTCCTACAACAACACCATCAGCCATTCTTTTTAGAATATCTTCTCTTTGGCTCATGTCTCTAGGTTTAAAGAAATTAGTATATTAGGTTTGCTATAACTGTGTTTTTGGGTTTCATCAGGCTCTAAGCATGCTAAGCAATATAATTGAACGTTGGATGCAAGATTAGAAGATTCAGATATGTTAATATAGGTCATGTTATTAGTGCCTTTCGATAGAAATGAATTCATACGATATAGTTATGGAGATGTTGAAAGGGAATAAGGACGCTGTCGATAGAATGCCTTGTGTAAACTCTGTGAGTATGGCTACGGTAGACTTCATGAAGGTCTACGACGCTTACTGGCCAAAAGCCCATTTCGACCCCGAGAAGATGGCAAGGCTAGGTGCTGCTGCACATAAACTTTGTGGGCTTGATAACATAACTATACCGTTCGATATGACCATGGAAGCAGAGTTGATGGGCGCCCGTATCAACTATCATGAGGATAAGATAAAATGGCCATCCATGTTCCCTGACTTGGCTTTTCATGCAAAGGAAATATCCGACATTAAAGTGCCAAATGATATATCGACTGCAGGAAGAGTACCCACTATTGTAAATGCCATTAGGATTTTGAAGAAGGAGTTCGAGGGCAAGGTACCAGTGAATGTTTACATAACTCCTCCTTTCACTAGCATTAGCAGTTACGTTGTAGACAGCATAGATTTTCTGAAGATGGTAAGGTCGAACCCACAAAAGATTCACGGATTCATCAAAGCTTCAATGCCTATCTACAGAGAACTTATGAGGCTTTTTACTGATGCAGGGGCTGATATAATCTCCTTCCACGAGATGGGAGGCTCTAACGATAACGTCTCGCCAAAACAGTGGGATGAATTCATAAAACCTTATCTGAAGGATCTAATTAGCTGCACAAAACTGCCTGTAATTCTTAACATATGTGGCTCTGCTCTAATGATAGTAGATAGGATGATGGAATGTGGTGCGAAAGGTCTAGCTGTTGATGAGAGAACTCCTATAATGAAAGCTAAGGAGATAATGAATAAGATCAACCCTAAAATCCCACTCATGGGCAATATTCCAGCCTTTGGCATAATACACAAAGGAACCCCAGAGGATATAAGAGAGATCACAAAGTTGGTCATAGATAATGGCGTAGATATAGTATCTCCAGGCTGTGACTTCTGGTTGGAGACACCAACGGATAACATAAAAGCCCTAGTGAATGCAACTATCGAATTAGGAACTCCACCACCTTGGAAAAGGTAAAACTACTTTTCTTTTTAATCAAATATAAATTTTGAATTATATGCTTGGAAAGGCTACCATGGTAACTGTTCTAAGGATGTTTTTTGAGGCTCTTATCACTTTGTGAATAACTTGGAAAAGATCTTGTAAGGATTCTGCTGTGATTTCAGCGATCATGTCATAAGTGCCGAGAACTATGTCAACCTTTTGCACCTCCTTCATCTTGAACAATTCTTCTTGGATTTCTATATGCTCAGACTGAGAGGCATCTATTAGAATAAAAGCTGAGGGTTTTTTATCGACAGGCTTAGTCCTCTCGAAGATAGAGAGAAAGGTTGTACAGGAGCCAACTAAGGGAAGGGAGTTGATGAGAGAGATATAGTTCTCCCAAAGATCCTGAAGGCTCTTGACATCGGCTCTAACAACTATATCGTAAGGACCAAGAACCTCTATTGCATCGAAGTTAAGATGATCTCGAATAAGTTTACCAACGTCAAGACTGGATTCTTTTGCTGAAACCATTATCCAAGCGCGCATTTAGATCAACTTATTTGATCTGATGATATGTTTTATTTAAAGATAAAAAGCTTGCAAAAAAGAAACATGTTCTACGAGTGAGTTTCATTCGCTTAATCCTGATATGTTTTTCCATAATTCATAGGCCAATTTCTCTGTGCCATCTCTCTTTATAAGACCAATGAAATCGTTTTCATCCAAATCGTGCAACCACGCCCAGCCAAAAAAGTGCAGATTTATTCCATGTTCTCTAGTAAGACGCCCAACTACTTGTGTTATGAAATCGGCTTGGGCTTGCTCGCCACCGAAAACATCCATTGAGGGCCAGCCCAATTCGCTGAATCCTAATGGTTTATCTGGCAGATAAATTAAAGCCTTGGAATAATAATCGTTAGGAATGTCTGAGGGTCTATTTATCCCCTGAACACTATAAGGGTAGCTTGTGAAGACAAGAAGATCCATTTTCTCAGGGTTAAACATCGAGAAAACACTAAGGTCTGCCTCTCGGTTCTCGGATACAATCTCACGGGCAAATGTACAAAAAACTTTGGTTTCAGGAGACAACTTCTTTACAGCATCATATTTTCCTCATAAAGACTGACATAATGCTGAAAGCCGTTAGGATCGCTCCCTTCTACACCATACTTCTCATACCATCGGTTAACTTCGTTGCCTATGGATAAATAAAGTGGTCTAGAGGACTTTACCACATCAATGACTGCCTTTTTTGTAAGCTTCTCTCCATTTTCCGTCGATAAGAGTGCCACTTTCCATACTAGGCGGAGTTACAAGTGTTAAATCTTGCCCTATAAAAGAAACATGAATGATTGGGAACATCCCATTCCCGCGAATGTTTCGTTCTAAAAATGTTTGCCCCCCAGTTTCCAGATAGGTCCTCTGCAAGATCGTAAAACGGAGTGGGTCTTCCCCAAACTGGTGAAAACTCAGAGTACTCTGCTGCTTGGGAATAAGCTTCTTCGAAGGATTGTCCATCTCTAGGTACGGGAAGGACGCCCATATAAAACCCTCGGCGGGGAATTTGAGGGGAATCTGCAGAGTATATAGTTTCTTGTTCATTATTCTGAAGATTAGAGGTTAAGATTAAGACGATTATTACTGTTATTATAAGAATTGAGAAAAATGTTATCGTTATTTTTTTGGTTGTCATCTTTTCGCCCATATAATGCGATAATTTTGCATAAAGACCTTGCTAAAAAATTTACCCTCACAAACAAAATCCAATAAGGATTTAGATGTAGACTGGAGAGTTAAGCGCCGGGAGTGGGATTTGAACCCACGAGGCCTAAAAAGGCCACAGGCTAATTGTAATTACTCCAGGCTTAGGCTTTTGAATCTGCCCCTTACCAGGCTAGGGAATCCCGGCACTGATTTATCATCATAATTCACCTATAAAAGCTAATCCTTCATGTAGCAACTTTTTTAAGTTTAGATAATATAGCAAATATTATGAGCAAAGAAAAGATAGTTGTGATTGCTGATTTTAGCATAACTCCTATTGGATTAAGCGCTACTAGTATAGGAAGGCAAATAGCCATGGCGATAAATGCTATAAAGGAAGTTAAAGGAATAAAGTATGAGATTACTCCTATGGGTACTGTTATTGAGGCTGAGAAGCTTGATACTATTCTTGAAGCAGTAAAAGTTGCCCATGAGGCTTTATTCAAAGCTGGAATTAAAAGAGTTGAATCTAACCTTAGAATAGACGATAGAAGGGATAAGCCTAGAACCATGGAAGATAAGGTAAAAGACATAAAAGAATACATGAAGAAGTAAAAAATTAAAACAACGCAATTCTTTCATTCGTAGCAAAGGCTCTAGATAGATCAACGAATTTTAGGACAGTCTTTGTGATGCTCTTTACTTGATCCATAAGTTTAAGTTCCATTAAAATCCATAATGATTTTCACATAGAAGTTTTAAATGGACTCAACGCATATTAACGAGGGAAATTTTTGCTTATTCCGATTTTTCAAGATAAGTAAGCTTCTTTTGTTTTCCTTTCGTTGCGTTACAGATCTTTGTCTCTTAACACCTTCTTGGAGAAAAGTTCTCAATCTTTTGGCATCATGGCGTTCAAAGAATTCTATTTTATCTTCCGTGAAAAGTTCCTGAATTAAATGAAGAATCCAGGCAGACACAAAGAGAGCAAATGCACTGGGCTTTCATGAAAGTGCTCTCTTACTGTTTTTCAATCGCTGAGTTTGATTATGCAGTCAAGTATTTTAGGGAAAGTGGCGTCACTGGCACAATGCCAGCGCTTGTATTTGATTCCAACAACGCTAAACATACACAGGTAATGAAGCCTTTTATCAAACTTGGGATTGTTAAGACAAGGGAAGAGGTTGGGTTCTGGCCTCGTAATGTTCAGTTAGTGATGAAGCTAGTACAAGATAAGATAATTGTAGGGCAACGCGGAAAGAAGATCAAGGTCAAAGGATTGATTGATGACAGTGGGTTAACAGAAAACTATGTCAGAGTTGCAGTACCAGATTTTCCATCAGCTTTAGCAAGACTACGTGCTTGGTAAAACGCCCAACTCTATTTTAAGACAAAACTTTAGGCTACGCTGGACATTTATCAATTATCGAATCATCGCTTAACGTAAAAAGTAAGACGGTCGACATAGCTGTATTAACCATAAAAGAGAATGAAGTATGTAATGATGAAATTAAAGTGCATAGAAGTTTTTTAATCATTTAATACCATCACGAATATTTTCCTATACGAATCATCAAAATTTTGACCCTTGCTCCATGAACAATTTCCAATATGAAAAAATTTTTATGATTATTAAATTTAATATAGTTAGTATTAGCATAGTTAGATGTGATGAGAGAAATAGGTAAGGTTGCACATTATTATCCGAAGATAGGAGTTGCTGTAGTAGAGCTAAAAGCGTCTCTAAAAGTTGGAGATAAGATTCTGATAAAAGGAAGCACAACGAATTTCGAGCAGATAGTAGAATCTATGCAGATAGAGCATCAAGATGTTCAGTCTGCTGAAGCAGGAAAGTCTGTAGGCTTAAAGGTAGTTCAAAGAGTTAGAGAAGGCGATACTGTCTATGTAGCCACATAATGCGAAGTTTACTTTACAGTGACAGACTTTGCAAGGTTCCTAGGTCTGTCAACATCTGCCCCCCTATTGACAGCTATGTAATATGCAAGCATCTGTAAAGGTATAACTTCTATTATAGGGTAAAGCAGTTCTTCAACTTGAGGTAAAAGGATTAAATCATCGTAAATTTCATTATCTAAATTCGAGACTCCTATTATCTTTGCCCCTCTTGCCTTCATTTCTAGCGCATTGCTAAGGGTCTCGTGATAAGTCTGGTCCTTCGGGTTAAGCACTACGACAGGAGTTCTTTCATCTATCAAAGCAAGAGTTCCATGCTTTAACTCCCCAGCAGCCATTCCCTCAGCATGAATGTAAGAGAGTTCCTTGAGCTTAAGAGCTCCCTCCAATGCTATCGGATGGTGGACAGATCT
>CALLJF010000039.1 GCA_938091495.1 uncultured Nitrososphaerales archaeon
TTCTATTGAAGACAGACCTTGTGGTGAACTTTTTAACAAGTATCTTAACGGAAAAAAGCATATGGAAGTTCTTGAGAAGGAAGGAATAGTCAAAAAGACTGCAAAGGGGTTTTATACTTTCTATAGCCTTGCCAAACCTGAGATAGCGAGTGTCCTAGTCGATTTATAATCATACCGATCGAGGTAGTAGGTGTTGAGCCGCTAAGGCTCTATCGGTCTTTTCTGATCCTAATTTCAAAATAAAAGGTAGGGCATAGCGAAGTCTCGCTATATGTCTTCTTTAGAATATAACTTCCCTAAAATGAAACTACGTTATCAGCTGAAGCCATCTCAGCTGCCAGCTCAGGTCCAGCTCCGAAGGAAACGCCAGCTATAGCGTCTTCAGGCTTTATAGCCCTATTCTTCGCACAAGGTAAGCAAGTTATTATCTTCGTTTTTGACTTTATTAGGTTTGAGAGTAAATCCCGTAAAGGAGGGAAGTTTGGAGCGCTTATCTTCTCAGCCTCGCCTTTCTTGACCAGCTCTACAGCGTTTGCTGCTAGGAATATAACAACTTCATTCCCTGCTTTGATGATGGCGTTTGAAAGAGCGAAAGGTATGGTTGCCCTCTCAACATCTTCACTTCCATGAGTAGCAACGATCAGAAACCTCTTCAAGATAGATACTTTACATAGAGAATCAGGGACTTTTATTTAAGTTTTATTTAAGAAAATAACATCATTGGGCTGTTTCCTAAAAGTCTGTTTCATCATCTTTCTCATCTCGTCTTCTTCTGACGATATAAATAATTTACCTATTGGAAATCTTCCTCTGCTGACCAGATCTATGTATTCTCCAACTGGTTCAACATCCATGTAGGAATACTTGCCCAAATAACCCATAAAAAAACCAGCCCCTGTACCAAGAATTTCAAAGCAAGGGTCTTCAAAATCTTCTTTTATTCTGGAGAAACGATTATGACAAGTTGGCATATAACCTGCGTTTGTGAATATCTCGTAAGCTTTCAGATACATTTCTATCTCTTTATCTGAATCTCCGATTGGTGGCACTTTCCCAAGTTTGAGTTGCTTAGCAAGTGGTGTACCTGGATAAACATCTAATGGATAGCAGTCTACACTCTCCACATCAAGTTCTAATGCCTTTTTGATGTCCTTTTCCCAAATATGCATAGTCTGTCCCGGGAGATTGTAAATCAGATCGATGCTGGCATAAAGCCCCAACTTGCGTGCATTCTTGACCGCATTTTCAGCTTCAATTGCACTGTCTTGAAGGTTGAGTATTTTTCTTATGCCATTGTCAAAGGCCTGTATTCCTATATCGACTTGATCAACGCCATGCTCTAAGATTGATTTAAGCTTCTTTTCATCGAAGTTTTGAGTACATCCTGAAACTTTGATCATCCTATTCTTACTTATGTTAAATTCTTTCTTACAATAAGACAAAAGGTCAATTATTTGTTCAGAGGAGAGAACATTTGGCGAGCCACCACCAAAATATACTTCCTCAAATTCACTTGATTTAGCGTATTGAGTTTCTGCATACTTTTTTAACGATTTTTTTAGCGCTACTACATATCTGCTTACTTTGTCTTTGGTATAAGTTTCCGTTGGAAAATAACAAAAGGTGCATAACGAATTACAAAAGGTACCCAAGGTTGCAATTCCTTCTTCTCGCTGCTAATATTTGTTTTGCCTAAAAAATCGATGAAGGACTTAAGGGTGCGGGGAGTTACATTTGGATAATCTCTGTAAGTATAAGGTGGCCAATGTTCCGTCACCTCATATTTACTGGAAGATTTGTCTCTTTCCCCCCCGCTTAACATAGTTATTGAGTTTTTCGTTATATTTTATAAAGATTTATTCAAAAAACATCGAAAGAGTTAATTTATGGTCATAAAGATGAATATTATAGATGGTCTTTTCGAGCCGTGAAAGCCTTATAGAAGTGATAAGAAGGTTGCCATTAGGCGCAATTATGTCTATAGAGCCCCATGATTGCCCATTGATATTAGAAAGATCAGCTCTGAATGTGATCTTGAGCGAAGACAGCTTTGTCAAAACATCTTTCGTTGGTGATGTAGTTGAACCTTCTTTAGAAGAAGGTTCAGTTATTTATATCGATCTTGATACCATCTTTTCAGCCTTTTTGAATCTAATTATCCATAGTGCCAAAAACTTAGATAATTTGCTCATCTTTAGACCTGAGATTGGAGATGTTGAGAAGACAATGGCTTATGTTTGTTCTCTTTTCTCGCCTTACATAAAACTTATGATTCTGGACTCGATAACTACTCTTTATTATCTTCTCGATAGCAAGGCACCATCAGAGGTTAATAGAAAGATTGGTGTTTATCTAAGCTTACTACAAAGCCTAGCCAATAAACTCGATATACCTATCATGGTCACAAGCTTGATAAGGGCAAAGAAAGTCAAGCAAGCTGAGTCTTGGCTCACTTCCCCAACAGGTGGCAGAGCTTTGCTAAAATCCAAAGTAGTTTTAAAGTTGAATAAGGTCTTTGAGCATATAGAGATCAACGTAATAAAGCATGACAATGATGTATTTGTCGGCAAAACTTTCAAAGTTTCCATAGGACTAAAATGGAGTGAGAATTGAGAACGGCTAAGAATTCAACTAGCATCAAATACATACCCATTTATACTAATGTGAAGAAGGAAAGATTCGATCTATTCGAGATCATTTTGGAAGAAGTAGAAAAAAATGCTGAGAGATTAGAAGACGGAGACATCCTAGTAGTATCGAGCAAGTTTGTTGCTATGTCAGAAGGTAGACTGGTGAAGTTATCAGATGTAATTCCAAGCCCTGAGGCTGAAGATCTGGCATCAAAGACGCACATGCCTAGCAACCTTGCTGAGTTAATATTGAGGGAGGCTGATTTGGTATTTGCTGGTTTACCTGGCTTCGCTTTGACGATAAAGGACGGTGTTTTCACTCCTAACGCTGGAATAGATAGATCTAACGTGCAAGAAGGCTGGGCTATCCTCTACCCAAGAATGCCCTTTAGAAAGGCTGAAACACTGAGAAGAAGAATACTTTTGGAGACTGGCAAGAAGGTCGGAATAATAATAACAGATAGCAGATTGCTGCCGTTAAGGTCTGGTACAACTGGGATAGCTATAGGAGTAGCCGGCTTCGATCCAGTCAAGGATGAAAGGGGAAGAAAAGACCTTTTCAACAACGTATTAAGGGTTACTTTACGAGCTTTAGCTGATGATATATGTGCAGGGGCTCAGTTGATAATGGGAGAGGCTAATGAGAGGACACCTTTAGTCATAGTTAGAAACAGCGGTATAAAATTACATGACAAACCCTTGAATTATGAGCAGATGACCATTGATCATTACGAGTGTATCTATGTGAGGGGGTTAGCAAACGAAGGACGATCCACCTTTTATCATGAATCTGGTTAGCTCTTCAATATTAAAAACAGAATTATGCCAAAGGTTAAAGGGATATAACCAAATTATTTTTATCCAAGCATATTTATGATCAAAAATTAGAATGCCCTTCGAAATATTGTGTGATAATTGTGGTAACTCGTTATACTCTGGGATAGATCTAAAATATGCGAGTAACATTTTAAAGCTTTACAATGGCAGGTGCAAAAGATGTGGTGAGTTCTTGTCTTATCGAGACTTTGTGCTAGAGATAGAGCCCTTAGAAAAATAAAGATTAAAATACTACACTCTGTGGGTATTCTGTTCTAACTGAAAAGTATCATAATCAGTAAGTGATTCTATGGGCTACACTCTATTGATAGCTGAAAAGCCAGACGCTATGAGAAAGATAGCAGAATCTTTGGCAGAAGATGGAAGTTTAAAGAGAATCATAACTGATGAAGGTGTAGATTATTACGAATTTAAAAGAGATAATAAAAAGCACTTGATTGTAGCAGCTGTAGGGCACCTCTTCAACTTATGCCCTACTGGAAGAGGGGGATGGGTCTATCCTATTTTTGACGCTGAATGGAGACCTAGTTTTGAAGTTAGAAAGGAAGCGAGCTTCTCTAAGAAGTATTTTGAGGCTATAAAAAGTGTAGCAAAAGATGCATCAGATTTCATCGTCTGTTGTGACTATGATACAGAAGGAAGCGTCATAGGTTCAAACATTCTAAAGTTTCTTTGTGATGTTAAGGATGCAAAGAGAATGAAGTTTAGTACTTTGACAAAAGAAGAGCTCATAGATTCTTATAAGAATATGTCAAACCATTTAGACTTTGGCCAGATTGAGGCTGGTTTGACTAGGCATTGGCTTGACTGGCTTTGGGGCTTGAACTTAACTCGTGCATTGACTTTAGCAATGAAAAATCAAGCAGAAAAAGGATTCAAGATTCTCTCAACAGGCAGAGTTCAAGGTCCGACGTTGGCCCTACTTCTTGAGAGAGAATTGGAAATAAGAAGATTTGTTCCAAAGCCATACTGGCAATTAGAGCTGCATTGTAAAGTCGATGACAATGAAATAACAGCCATGCATGAAAAAGGTCAGTTTTGGGATAAAGATGAGGCTGATCAAATATTAAAAGAGTGTAAAGGAAAGGATGTTTTAGTCAAAGACATTGAAAAAAGACAGTATAGGCAAATGCCTCCTTATCCATTCAATACAACAGATTTACAGTCTGAGGCTTACTCCCAATTCAAATTCTCTCCTTCACAAACTCTCGGTCTTGCAGAAAGCCTTTATCAGATGGGTGCCATATCTTACCCAAGGACTTCGAGTCAGAAGTTACCAGTAGAAATAGGCTACGAGAAGATATTGAGGAATCTATCATCTTTAGAGCATTATAGCGATTTGTGTAAAGATCTTCTTAAAAAGGGTAAATTAATCCCTCATGAAGGACCTAAAGAGGACCCTGCCCATCCTGCCATATATCCAACTTCTGAAGTTCCAGACTTAAGAAAGCTCTCTCCTCAACAAAGAAAAGTCTACGATCTAGTTGTGAGAAGGTTCATGGCTACCTTTGCTGATCCTGCTATAAGAGAGAGTATGAACCTAACTTTAGCAATTGGAGAGAATATTTTCATAGCGATAGGAAGGAGGAACATTTCACTAGGATGGGTGAGATTTTACTCCCCTTACACCACTCTTGAAGAGCAGATCTTACCAGAGGTTAGAATAGGTCAGAGGTTAGAGAATTTAGGGATAAATATGATTGAGAAGTGGACAGAGCCTCCAGACAGATACAGCCAGGGTTCAATTATAAAAGAAATGGAGAAGAGGAATCTTGGCACTAGAGCCACGAGGGCCGAGATACTTCAGACTCTTTATGAAAGAAATTATATCTTGGGAAAGAGCATAAAGGTCACAAAATTGGGAGAGACGGTTACTAATGTGCTGAGAGATTTCTGTCCAAGGATAATAAGTGAAGAATTAACAAGAAATTTTGAGGAAGAGATGGAGCTTGTGATGCAAGAGAAGAAAAAGAAGGATGAGATAATAGAAGAGGCCGTTGATTTTTTGATGGAAATTCTTAATGAGATAAAAAGAAACGAAAGAAGGATGGGTGAAGCATTGCTAAAGGGCTTGATGGAATCTAGAGAAGAGGAGAGAAGGCTTGGTATCTGTCCAAAATGCAAAGGCGAATTAAGAATTATAAGATCGAGAAAGAGCGGAAAGGTATTTGTAGGGTGTAAATCATACCCTAATTGCAGAAATTCGTATCCTTTGCCACAGATTGCAAAGATAACTCCTTTAGGTAAAGTATGTGAAAAGTGCTCAACCCCAATGATTCAAATCTATAGAAAAGGGAAGAGACCCTTTAACATGTGCCTTGATCCTAAATGCCCAACTAAGTCAAACTTCACAAAAAATGCACCTAAAATCCAAGAGTCTGATAACATTTAAAACTAAGAATTTTATAACTCATGACGCTGTCCAGAATTTAGAGTGAATAGAATGGGAATAAAAAAGAGAATATTAGGCTTTTACAATATAGTTATAGAAAGGATAAAACAGTTGATAGGTAAGAAAAGACTTGTCAAATTATCCAGCCTGCTCACTCTAAGAAGAATAATAGAGATAGCCTATATGGTTATATTGCTAATTCTTTTCGCTGGAATAATAAACGCTTTGTTAGAGTTGGAAACTGTGAGACAATATTTCTCTGACTTATCGATTATCCGTTCATTCAGAATTCAAAGCTTTATGGATACTTTTTTGAACTTTTTAGTGGTTTCAGTGGGTACTCTGGGAATCTATCTTATGTATCTTGGTGGAAGAAAGACTAGTACGAAAGCACCAAGCCTTTATGTCATATCAGGCTTGACTGTGCTTATAATGAGTGCACTCATCTTTTGGTTTATATTGAGTTATAAAAGAGTGTAAAAGTTATAAAGGAGTGTAAATTCTCTTCATTAGGATGAAGGTATTTACAAAAGAAGAATTGGAGCAATATAACGGCAAGGAAGGGAAGCCTGCGTATATCGCATATAAGGGTAAAGTTTACGATGTCTCTAAGAGTTACCTTTGGGAAGGAGGAGAGCATCAGTTTGAACACTTTGCAGGAAAGGATCTAACCATTGAAATTGAAGACGCTCCTCATGGTGTAGATGTTTTAGAAAGGTTTCCAATGATTGGAGAATTAAAAGAATGATGACTATTTAATACAAGTTCCCTTTTATATCAATTACCTTTAAGCAGAGTTTTCCTTTACTCCAGTTATCTTCTGCCATAATTTGTGATGTGCATACGCTTTTTCTCTAAATTCCTGAGCGATGTCTTGATATCCTTCTTCCATGAACGCGTTGCTTTCTTCCATCTCATAAGCTATTAAAAAGGATAGAGCATCGGCTATAGCGTGCCTCTCTTCCTCAGTCAACCTTTGGAACCTTATCTCAGGCATCTTCAACTTGCTCATTTCTTCTCGAATCTTCCTTAACCTCTCTTTTTTTGCTCTCATGTCTTATACCTCCAGTTTAAACGACAACCCCTTGACCCTTTTGCTTCTTTGGAGATTAATGTTACCTCTAATACACTGAATAAGATAGGCATCTCTTATACACCAAATTTGAGCCAATTGTAGCACATCGCTTGTAGAGCCAAGGTTAAGGTCCATGTAGGTATAAATTTTACGCAGTAATACTTTAACTTGATGATTTAACATATTTAACAACAAAATCTCTTTTTTCAATAGCTTTTTTGGCACTCTCTTCAACCTTGATCTTTAACTCATCTAATCCATAAGGTGCCTCTTCACCCACTACCTTCTTTATTCTTGTGTAAGCAGACTCTCTGAACTTTAAGTTCAAATTCTTCTCTCCTTCAGAAGTCATCAAGGCTACTTTAGGCATACCTTTCTCAACAAAGCCAACCTTACTTACTCTTACTCCAGCTTTTCTAACAACTTTCATTATCTCTTTAACATAATCCTCAGGAGCAAATATTATTAGAGCATCTAAAGAAACTCCAAGGTAATCTATGCCTCTACTTTCAAGTAGTTCTAAAACTTTAGCATTAACTAAAGTTCTAATCTCTTTTTCATAGAAATGAAGGGCTATATTAGATAGCCTTGAGATCTCGGTTGCATCCCCTCTTATGCCACCATTTGTAACATCTGTCATGGCATAAATCTTCTTGATTAAACCTGAATCTAATAATGCTCTGCAAGCCTTTACGAACTGAACATTCAAAGTTTCTAAGACTACATCATGCCTTCCTGAATATATGGCTGATGTGCAAATCGTCCCTCCGCCAGCACCCTCGGTCATAAGTATAACGCTATCAGGCTTTACCTTGTGCCTTGCAGCCAGCATAGATTCATCTTCAGCAATGCCAAAAGCACCAACACAACCAGTCATCCTATCGCCTATGACCATATCTCCACCGATTCTCAACGTGCTACCTGTCAAGATTGGCGTCTCAGTTAGCATGGATACAGCGCTAACCCCTGCTTCAAAGTCGAAGAGTTTTCCAACATCTCCATCATCAGCAAGGTGAAGGTCTATGAGCATACCAATGGGTCTGGCTCCTTTAACGTAAACATCCCTTAAAGTGGCTCTAGATGCATGAAAGCCAGCCAAGAAGGGAAAATCGCTGAGCCTGGAGTGCATACCATCTACGGCAGTAACCAAAACTCTTCCCTTTACTTCTATGGCTCCCGCATCATCATGATACAATGGGTACAATAATGCTCTACTGCTAGAAGGCTTACCTGCTATTTCAGCCAATTTTCTATGAACGAAGAAGTCTCCCTCTCCTCTTGAGCCAACGCCCATCAAACCCATGCTAACTCCTGATTTAGAATAATCCAATATCAATTTCAAAGTATTCGATTTGGGAATATTGCCAGACTCCTTAACTTCCTCTATGATAGCATTGGCTAAGCCTTCAGCAGATTTATTACTTAAATTCTCTTTGTAGGTTAATATTTCATCTATTAGCCTATTCTTCACTTCTTCTATGCTCATTCTCTTTGCCATTAGCTTTCTAGTCAAACCCTCAAGATCGGACAAGATTATCAAGATTGAGATAGCTTTGCTCTGATTTATTCATTATGTATTAAAAATATTCTTAAGTGTCTAATACACAAAGCATGATGAGATAATGCAAAGATTTAGAGGCATGAAGATCGATGAAATGCTAAAAGCAATAGACAAAATAGAGAAAAGGATAGGCTTTGATTTATCTGATGTTCAAAAGATATTATTGACCACTGATGGCTCAGTCACAAGAATTTTGGAAGTATTGACTAAGAAGCCTGTTGTGATAGAAACAAAGGCTAAAACAATCATAAAAGCCGATGAAGATTTGGCTAGAGCATTAAAGATAAAATCTGGGGAAGATGTAAATTTTAGAGTTGTTCATCTAAAGAACCCTGATGATAGAGTATTAGTATTTGCAAAATCGTGGACTCCTATGAAAGGATTAAACAATAGTATAAAAAGAGATTTGACTTCAGCAGACATACCTATTGGTAAAATTCTTATCAAGCATAAAATTGAGACGAGAAGAGAGATAATGTCTATAGATACTATCAACGCTGATGATGAGATGGTTAAGGCTTTTGATGTTAAATTTGGAGATTTGATGCTATCGAGATATTACAACATAATACATGAGGCTAGGATACTGATAAGGATAAATGAAGCATTTCCTATATCGACTACCAATTCTCTCAATCCAATGTGATTATGCTCAGAAATCTATTAAATCTTTACGGCGGTCTATTTGCTCTTCTTTACCTTCTCCATTATATCCATGTATAGAAGGATTAGATTTGCTATTCTTGCTTGTTTATCCAAATCTTCCTCTTTGCTCAAAGCATCGTACAGTTTCTGAATCTTGCTTGTTACTAACTCTCCCAAATTTGTGGTCAATTCGCTTATACTACTCATCTCTAGAGAGCTTAAGTTTGATAGATCATCACAGTTTATGCACAAAATTCTGTTTTTATATCTGACTTGAACTCCTCCACATTTTGGACAGCTCTCCCTCAACAGAGTTGCCCCTCTTCTTATGAGCTCTGTAGCATCGCTAATCTTTCCTTTCTTAGCTTCAGTCAAGTCCATCCTATATTAGAAGAGATGATATGTAAACTTTAGTCTTTTATATGAATGTATTATCCATAATTCTTATTTATTTAGGCTGATAATCATCATAAGAACTTGAGGGTGCGGGTTATGAGCTCGAAAAGGCAAAGAGAGAATGAGCAAAAACTAGCAAAAGCGATTAGTACACTACAAACAGTGGCGGATAGCACCATTACTCCAAGGAACATAAGAAAAACAGTCAAAGATGCCATACTCATGCTTAACGATACAAAGTTGGACCTAGGCGTTAGGGTTGCCAATGCTATAAGCGTACTTGATGAAATCTCTCAAGACCCTAACATGCCATCTTTTTCTCGTGTAACTATTTGGTCAGCTCTGAGCACTTTAGAGAGCATAAGAGACTAATGCATGGTTTAGAGAAATGTTTTCCAGGAAATTGAAACAAGGATTGAGTAGTGATTTTTGAATGAAGGTTATTCATGTTTATGCGAATTTTCCAAATACATTGCTCAAGGAGGTAAATGGCACTGCAGTGTGAAATATGTGGCAACTCTATAACTGGCAATTTTTTTCTTACTCAAATAGAAGGAGCAATCTTTAGGGTGTGTAGCTCATGCGCAAAGCTTGGGTCACCGGTGCGTGAGAAGAAAGATGTAAAACCAGCATTACAAAAGCCCAAACCTTCTGATCGATTATTAAAAGAACCTTTACTGGAGTTAAGGCTCGATTACAATAAGATGATAAAGCAGGCAAGGGAGAAGCTGGGTTTATCACAAGAGCAACTCGGACACAAGATAAATGAAAAGCCATCTGTAATAAAGTTGCTAGAGAGTGGGAAGCTAAAGCCCGATGATTTATTGGCAAGAAAGATAGAGCACGCCTTAAAGCTGAGGATCCTTATCCCTCCTGAAAGTGAATAATCCACACAGATAGGCTTTGAACCCAAAAGAGAAATTCTCAATAACAATCGATTACCTTTTTGGCAAGGGTATCAGCCAAATCATCCCAATGGATAAATTGAACTTTACATTCTCTAAAAGAACTGGAAAGATAAAGAATGCATTTTTAGATGATAAATTAATAGCGATTTTTCGTTCTGATGGAAGCATAGCCTTAACTATTAATGGAGCAGAATTATTGGCTAAACATCCTAAATTTGCTGAAAATTGTGTAGTGGTAAAAGATGAGGCAAGAGATTTCGTAGCCATGGGAAGATCTGTATTTGTAAAGCATGTTATGAGCTATGGGTACAGAATAAAGCCTAAATCTGAAGTTGTTGTCATTGATGCTAATGGTAATGTAATAGCCGTTGGCAAAGCTTTATTGTCAGCAAAAATGATGAAATTTTTCAAATCGGGAGTTGCAGTGAAGGTTAGAAAAGGGATAAAAACTTATAATGATATAATCTAATTTGATATGAAATGAAGATAAGCGACAGGCAAGCAAGAAGAATGCTTGAAAAGATGGGCGTTGATATAGAGCCTTTACCAGATGTGAAAGAAGTCATAATAAGGACCAGTAGCAAGGATATAATCATAAAGAATCCTGATGTATCTGAAATGAAGGCAAAGGGGGTTAGAGTCTTCCAAGTTATGGGAGTAACTATTGAAGAAAGGATTGTAGAAGTTCCTAAGTTCACTGAAGAGGATGTTCTTTTGGTTGCTCAGCAGGCTAATGTATCAAAAGAAGTTGCAGCAAAGGCTTTAGAAGAATCGGATGGAGATTTGGCAAAAGCCATATTGAAGTTGAAATCTTAAATCAAATGCATACAGTCACTTATCATCATTATAACCACAATAACATTAATATTTGTTAAAAAGAGTCTTGCTTATGGGCCTCGGTAGCTCAGCCTGGTAGAGCCAAACTAATGGCCTTGAAAGCGTTGCCTTGGTATCTCTAACAAATAGGCAAAGGTCGCGGGTCCGAAGCCCGCCCGAGGCTCTTATTCATTCTCTAAACTATACCGTTATAATACTCGCTAACCTTGCTTAAGGTAGGAGAATGTTGGCTTGGAGATGAGCGCATGAAGGCTATGATACTTCATAAACAAGCTCCTATAGAGTCTAGTCCGTTAATTTGCTCTGATGTTGATAAGCCTAAGATAAAGGAAGGCGAGCTCTTGCTCAAGATTCGATGTTGTGGCGTTTGTAGAACAGATCTTCATATCGTGGAGGGGGAGTTGCCTCTCATGAGACTTCCTTTAATATTGGGCCATCAAGTAGTAGCTATTTTAGAGAAGGTAGATGAGGGAATTAATAATGTTAAAAGAGGCGATAAAGTGGGCGTGCCTTGGCTCTACTGGAGTTGTGGCAAATGCAAGTACTGTAGAAGGGGTTTAGAAAACCTTTGTGATAACGCCCTTTTCACAGGATATAGCATAGATGGAGGCTATGCAGAATACATGGTTGCTAAAGCAAATTTCGTTTATACAATACCAAAAGACTATGATGATTTGCACGCTGCCCCGTTGCTATGTGGAGGCGCAGTAGGCTATAGAGCTTTGAAGCTCACAAGGCTCTTAGAGAGAGGAGAAGGAAATCTAGGACTCTTTGGCTTCGGATCGTCTGCTCACATGATTGCCCAAGTAGCTTTGAACAAAGGTTTGGAAATATATGTCTTCACAAGGGACAAGAAGAGGCAAGAGCATGCCCTTTCTCTAGGTGCTAGATGGGCTGGAGCACCCATTGATGAAGCTCCTGTTAAGCTAGATGCAGCCATAGTCTTCGCTCCGGCAAGTTGGATAATGATTGAAGCTCTCAAAAAATTGGATAAAGGAGGAAGAGTAGTACTAGCTGATATATACATGACCCCTATTGAGCAACTGGACTATAAGCTGATCTGGCTTGAAAAGGAAATCAAGAGCGTAGCCAACGTCACTTCAAGGGATGTAAGAGAGTTTCTAATCGAAGCATCAAAGGCTCATGTTAAACCAGATGTAACGGTCTATACGCTGAAAGATGCCAACAAAGCATTAAACGACTTGAAGCAGGGAAGGATAAAGGGCTCAGCAGTTTTGAAAATAACCTAATTATCGGAACATGATCTTCATGTAAGTCTTATCAACTTGGTCTTGTTTTCAGATGCTTTAACCTCTATAACATCTTCTTCTCTTATCTTTATCCCTTTTTGATCACGAGTTATACCATAAAGTCGAGCATCACCCTTTCTGGCAAGCTTTATTCTTATCTCACTGCCATATGGAACGGTGTATCTTAAAGGATGCTCGTCAGTCCCTTCTCTTATTGTGTAAGTTGGAAGTATATGATATATGCCCACCTCATCTTCTTTTATCAGAGTGTAAGAATTGATTTTAAAACAAGAACCATTCTTGATTCTGTCAAGGCTCGAAAAATAGCCCGTTGAACCTGCAGAAGTCGTCACAACGACTCCATTACTTATAGCAAAGTCTACAAAGTTAAAGTCTTCTCCTTTAACCTCCAGTTTGTACCTTAAGCAGTTGCTATTTAACCCTCTCTCAAGATAGACATCAGTGAAAACATCACCCAATCCTTTATTATTTAAGAAGACTGTGAGTCTTCTATATTCTAAAATCTTGTAGGCTCCTTTTTTTATACGATTCATTGCATCTTGCAACTCATCAAAGTAAACCTCAGCCAAGTAGGCCTTACTCTCTATTGGCTTTAGTTTTCTTACACCAACAAAAAGAAGGGGAATTTTTCTAACCCTGCCATAATAGCTGAAGATGCCGTCCCCACCTATCACTATCCCGAAATCAGGCCTTTTTGGGTCATGAACAAATCCTGCATTATTAATGACTTTGATGGCATCTTCTTGGCTAACCTTTGGTCTTAATGGGTCTAGTAGGATTATCGCTCTCATCAAATTGTGAATTCATCTCTAGGGCTTAGATTTAACCTTTAACTTTATTCCAAATGGAATAATTTTGCCAAAAAACTATTTATAAAATGCCAATCCTTCTGCCCGTAGAGGTAATGATATGTCAGAAGAGCGTGGAATAGAAAAAATAAGGACCTATGAAGAGATAAATCAGAAGATAAAGAGTGGTGATGCTGTAGTATTAACTGCTGATGAATTCATAAAGGCTGTTGAAGAATCAGGATTGGAAAAGGCTGCAAAAGAAGTGGATGTGGTGACAACTGGCACCTTCGGTGCCATGTGCAGTTCTGGCGCTTTTATAAATTTTGGCCATTCTGAGCCCCCAATAAAGATGTTCAAGTGCTGGCTCAACGATGTTCCTGCCTACAAAGGGCTAGCAGCAGTGGATTGCTACATAGGAGCTACTGCCATGAGTGAAACGAAGGGCTTCGAGTATGGAGGCGGCGATGTAATTGAAGATCTAGTCTCTGGAAAAGAAATTGAGCTAAGGGCCGAGGCTTATGGAACTGACTGCTATCCCAGAAGGTCCATTGAAACTACTTTAACCATAAACGATCTGAACCAAGCAATACTCCTCAATCCAAGGAATGCCTATGAGCGATATAACGCAGCAACAAACAGCACGGATAAAATCCTTTACACTTACATGGGCACTCTTCTCCCTCATTATGGAAACATAACTTACTGTGGTGCAGGTCAGTTAAGCCCATTGTACAAGGATAAAGGCTTCGAAACCATTGGCATAGGAACTCGTATCTTTCTAGGTGGAGGAATAGGCTATATTATCGGAGAAGGGACTCAGCATAACCCTCAGAACCAATTTGGCACAATAATGGTTAGAGGAGATCTTAAGCAGATGAATGCTCGTTATCTAAGAGGTGCAACTTATAACAAGTATGGCACAACTCTATACGTAGGAGTTGGAATCCCCATACCCATCATAAACGAAAGGGTGGCAGCTTCAGCAGCATTAAGAGACGATGAAATCTTTACTAACATACTTGATTATGGTGTACCATCAAGAAGTAGACCAACCGTAAAAAAAGCGTCATACGCTGAACTGAAATCTGGCAAAGTACAAATAAATCAAAAGGAAATACCATCTTCCTCTCTCTCAAGCAACAAAGTGGCAAAAGAGATAGCTTTAACTCTTAAGAATTGGATAGAACAAGGAACTTTCTTACTAAACAGACCTGCAGAATTGATACCAAACCATAGAGAATTCAAACCTTTGGAAGTAAAAGGAAAGGAGCCAAAAGTGAGGGATGTAATGACAAGAGAGATAATCGTAGGCAAGCCTAATGATGACATAAAAGATGTGGCAAGAATACTGATAGCAAAGGGCGTAGATCATTTGCCTATCGTTGATAATGAAGGTAAGCTCATAGGCATAATTACATCGTGGGACTTGGCTAAGGCAGTAGCTCAGGATAAAAGACAATTGCATGAAATAATGACCTTGAAGGTTGTATCTGCAAAGGAGGATGAATCTATAGACACAGTGATAAGAAGAATGGAACAGCACAACATATCTGGAGTTCCTGTCGTAGATCAATCCGACCATATAATCGGCATATTGACAACAGACGATATATCAAGAAAGCTAGTTAGGAGGATCATAGCATGAAACTAAAGCTCATATATTCCCGTGAAAACCTAGGGAAACCCGTTCTTTCAGATGTAATATCCAAGACCAATCTACCAATAAACATCTTAGAGGCAAAGATAACGCTGAATACTGGAGAGATGTTAATCGATGTGCCAGCAGTAGGGGAGAAATTGAAAGAAGTTTCAAATCTTTTCCAAAAAGCTGGTTTGGTAGTAAAGGAGATAACTCGAACTATAGAAATAGATCGTGAAAAATGCATATCTTGTGGGGCATGTGTATCGCCGTGCCCTGTCAGAGCCATAACTCAAGACTTGAATTGGGATGTAGATTTTGACGAACAGAAGTGTGTTGGGTGCGGCATATGTGTAGATGCTTGCCCAGTTAGAGCCATTCGAATGCTATGACCAAAGAGCAATAAGGTTTATGAGCTCAAGAACAGTATTCTCAAGAGGGCTATACAGAAAGAGAGTTGTAATAGAGCAATCCAACTTGTTAATTATCAGCGATGCTCCTCAAGCCATTTTTGTAGCGTTAAATTCCATAATTCATCATAGAAAATATTTAGAAAGATACATCAAAGATCATCCTAAATACAGATTTTCTCTAGAGCCTATAAACTGTGAAGATGATGCTCCTGAAGTTATTAAGTTGGCAGCCTTTTCAGCACAGTTGGCTAACGTAGGTCCTATGGCAGCTATTCCAGGTGCTTTGGCTGAGATAGCAGTTAAAGACATGGCTCATCAAGGCTCTTTGGTTAACTTATTTGAAAATGGTGGGGAGATAGCATCCATATCTAATAAGCCAATTAATGTAGGGATCTATGCAGGTTCTTCTCCTCTCTCTGGTCATATAGGCCTTCAGTTATCGCCAGAAGACTCCCCTATAGGTATAGCAACAAGCTCTGCTACAGTCAGCCATGCTTTAAGCTTTGGAGAAGCGGATGCAGTAATAATAACAGCAAGCTCATGCGCTTTGGCTGATGCAGCAGCTACAGCTGTTTGCAACGCTGTAAAAGGTTCTGACATTGAGGCTTCTGTTCAATCTGGATTAGAAGTAGCTGAGACTATACCTCAAATAAGGGCGGCCATGATTATTCGTGGAAAATACATAGGCAAAATCGGCAAATTGCCAAGGCTAATCAAACTAAACGGTAGTATCGACGATTTATTCGAAGTAAGCTTACATGAGATATTTCCCCAAAAGATGAGATTGCTTTAATCTATCTAATTTACTTGCATAAAAATCTGAACTGAATTGATAGGGTAAAGACTTATCCATAAGATTTCATAAATCATAAAGAGGTGACATATTTGATAGAGGATTTCGTCGTCGACGTTTTGAAGGTTTCACTTGCACTATTTATCATCGTCGATCCATTAGGAAACGTGCCGATATTCATCGGTTTAACAGAGGGTATGAGTCTTGAGCAACGCAGAAAAGCTTTCCAAACGGCTACCATTGTATCGCTAATACTACTCTTGGTCTTTGCTTTATTGGGGCAACAGATATTAGAAGTCTTCAGAATCTCACCACAAAGTTTCATGATAGCTGGTGGGTTGTTACTACTTGTGATAGCAGTTAAGCTATTGATCTTTGGGGGCTGGGAGGAGAAGAAGACCTTGCCTGAGAGTGTTGGCGCAGTCCCTATCGCTACACCTCTCCTTGTCGGTCCAGGGGCTATCACCACAACCATAGTGATGTTGCAGTCCTCTGGATTATTGGTTACTTTAGTGTCTGTTCTGGTAATCTTTTTTACTATCTGGTTAGTCTTGCACTTTATAGAAAGAATTAACAGATTTCTAGGCACTACTGGTGCTACAGTTATTGCGAGGATAATGGCAATATTCATAGCAGCAATAGGTGTGGGCTTCATAATAGACGGTGTAAAATACTATTTTCTTTAACTTATCAGCAATAAAGTATTTATCATGTGAAATTTTAGCACTTGTGCTGAACTCATACTGACTGAATTTGTAAATCTATGATAATTGAGCATTATTACAAAACAATGCTTAAACACATGTTTTAGTTATGACAAAACGGGGTCGTGGCCTAGCTTGGTTTATGGCACTGGCTTCGGGCGCCAGAGTCCTTAAAAGGCTGGAGGTCGTGGGTTCAAATCCCACCGACCCCATTCCAGTTCGTCTTAAATAAAGAATTTACTATATTGATTCTTGATAAGAATTAACTTAGACAAAAGCCCACTAAAAAAGAGGTTCAAGGGATGGAAAATGCGATCAAGAATCCGCCAGAAGGAACGAAGATTCATAACTTTTTCTGGACTCTTGGGCGTTATGATACAGTCTTCTACGCAGACGGACCTAATGAAAGGATGGCCTTGAGCGTAGTCCTTTCATTTCTCGACTTTGCAGCACCAGAAACATTGGTGGCTATATCTAGGGAAGCTACTGAAAGCAATGGGCCTATGGCCTCCATCTTATTTTTTAGGATC
>CALLJF010000040.1 GCA_938091495.1 uncultured Nitrososphaerales archaeon
CACGTTCTATTTCTTCAGGTATATGAAATGGTCCTTCTACTATTCGCCCTAAGAATAACGGTCCTTTCTCATCCTTAATCTTGACATATTTATTTCTTAGAATTCCTGGAATTGTATCTTGCGGGATTAAAAATTCTGAGATATAGTTTCTCATTGTAGGTGTATCAAAGTGAACATGACCTAATAGTCCAGGCTCTTCACTTGCCAAAATCTTACCTCCTAGTTCCTCTTGCAACCATCTCAAAACCTAATGCATCTGGGCTAATCTTAGCTATTCTCGATTGGATCTGCCTTTGGAAATCTCCTTGTGATAACATCCCTTTACATATATTATCTGCATAGTCTATTAGCATTGGAAAACCTCTCATAGGCTGATTCTTACCATCTTGCATAACTAAAGCCGCAGCTTCATCAAACACGTCTCTATGTGCCATGAATAAATAAGGTTTGTATCCTACCCTAAACAATCCGACTCGGATATTGTGCGCATAAGAATCGATAAACTTCTGGAACTTTTCCTTGTCAGTCGGGTTGAAATGAGCACCAGAAACGATCTGCTCCCCAGTGCTTGGATCAACTTGCCCATGAAGGTAGATGTTTAATTCATTCTTTAAATCAGAAACAGCCATGTATTGCCCTCTTTCAAGAACATCGCCAGCATTTAGCAAAGTTAGTCTTGTAGTATCTTCAATTACTGCAATGACATACTTAGCTTCAATTAAACGTTTGCCAAGATCTAAACATTGATCTAAGGCTCGATATGCACCTAGCCCAGTTCTTAATTCGTATGGCAAAAGTTCTCCATGAACAAACTTCCACTTTTCAGATCTATCTAAGGCAAGCTTCCTCTCCGAATACAGCATAATGGCCCTAACGAGCATGCTTGAAATGCGGTGGCTCTTAACTAATTTATTATAATGATCAAATGCATTTGCTGATGGTTCAGCAAACTCTCTCTCAGATACATAAAGAACTTTCTCAATTCTATTATTCCGATAACTCGTGGCCACTATCCCAATCCTACACCTAGTTCCAGAGGCCATAGGGTAAGTTGAGAGGGTACCATCAACAGCACAAACATTCCCTCCAAATAACTCTTGATCGGCTTGCTCCAAGACTCTCTTCCATCTATCAATTTCAAAATCTCTTGGAAGTATAGCCTCTCTGATGTTTGGATCCTTCATAAGTTCTTCTTTCAGTTTCTTCCTATATTCTAAGGACTTTTGAACATCCTGATCCACTTTACTTTCGAAGTCTATCATAAAAGACTCAAAATCTTTCCAATTAGAAAAATCCACGAGCTTTGCAAAATCGAGACTTTCAGACATATAACAGTCTAAGAAAGTGAATCCCTAGCGTCTTACTTAAGTATTATTGCTAATCGTATAGTTCCACTACTGAAATGTCAGACGTTTCAGTACTCTTTATTTAGAACTAATTTCTTACTATAGGTGTGTGCCCTAGAATCAATAACAATACCAGAGGTTAAACAGTTTGTAGAAGCCCTAAAGAGTGAGGGTTTGGCTCAAGGCACTATAAATAACTACATAACCACAATCTCTCAGTTAGAAGATTATCTATCCAAGAGTGGTAAATCAATACTATCATGTAATGATGAAGATGTTAGACAATGGTTGATTAAGCTTGAGAGGGATAATATTGATGCTAAGACGAGAAGACGTCATCTTGCTGCTATTCGTAGATTCTTTAATATTATCAAAAAACAGAAGTTTGATTTTGAGTGGCCAAAGTATAGGAGTAATATACCATCATGGATTACAAAGGATGAAGTGAATAATTTCATCTCAGCATCTGATGAGTATGGTCTTAAATTTCATTGTCTATTTCAACTGTGCTATGATGGAGCATTAAGAATCAGTGAAGCATTAAACTTAATGGAAGATGATCTATTATTTCAGGATAAGTTGATAAGAATTAAGTTACCAAAGAGCGGTAAGTATGAAGAGGAATATGTACCTATTGAAAAAGAGGCAACATGGGGTTTAGTAAAGGATTGGTTAAAAGAGAAGCGAAAATTATATCCAAAAAATGATTATTTATTTCCAGGCGAGAAGTCAAAAAGGTTATCAAGATCAACAGTCGATGTAGTGATTAAATCCATATGTAAGAAGATAGGTATACCATCATCTAAAGCTCATGCTCATGTATTAAGGCATTCAAGAGCAACTCATCTAAGGAGAGACGGCATGGAGATAGATGAGCTTCAAAAATTTCTACGCCACAGTGACATCAAGATGACTATGATATATGACCATATCGTGCTTGATGATATAAGGAAGAGATTATCCATGATAGACCATTGACTCTTATTCTTCATTTTTAATAAAAATCTCAGAAATATACAAAATAAGATTTTGTCTTTCATTTAATTTAGATTTTTATTTTTTATTCTTATTTATGTACAAAATATTAGATTTTGTCTATTATACAAAATAGAATTTTGCCTATTCTTTCATGAATTTTATTGTTTTAATGTTTTTTAGATTAAGATACCATGGCTCTAACCTCTACTTTTACCTGATAATGTCTGACATTTGATCCTATTTTTTGATTCTGAGCATAATTCTTGCTTATTCGGCAGTGAACGGCTCAAATCAAATTAATTTTCGGCGGGTCTTTTTATACTAGGATTATGATTACTATGATGATGGAAAATGTCCATAGTAGAAATAACGGATTCAGAATTGATAAAAAGGTTCAACGATGCACCAAATAGAGGCGGTAAAGAGTCACAACTAATCAAGGAATTAGCAAAGATAAAGGAGCGACCAAATAAGCTATTCAGAATAGACTTCAATCCAGGTCATATAAGTAGAACGATAAAGAAGATAGGAGAGAAAGGTCAATGGAGAATGCGACAATTGGAGAACAATGGAGAGAAGCACACATATATAATGTACATTGGCAAACAGGAATCAGTAGAGCAAGTAACAACTGAGCCTATCACTAAGACTAAGAAGAGCAAGAAGGCAGAATAATTCAAAACAAATTTTTTTGCTCGAGTGAAATAATATGAATAAGCAAAAGCTGAAATGTGTAAAGTGTGGATATGAGTGGATACCTAGAAAAGATCCAAAGGATATTAGAGAGTGCCCAAATTGCAAAAGTAGGAGATGGAGATGAAGTACTCGGGCTATAAAATCGAATTAATCCCACCAGGCCCGCTCACAATTAAGTCCGAATTCCTTTCGAAAATTTTATTTAGTGTTAAGAATTTTCACTACATTGCATCGAAACTTTCAGCAAAGTATAAGATCAAACCTTAAAAGGATCACTTGTAGCTATGCCACAATCTGAGCCAGCAATAGAGCCTCTTAAGGCTGTAGTCAAGCCTTGGTACGATTCTTTATCTGATCCAGCTAGAGCGCAAGAAAATGTGTTGAAAAACCTCCTTGAAGATTATAGTAGGACAGAGTATGGCAAGACTCATAATGCTACACCTTCTCTGACTATAGATGAGTATCGAAGAAGATTCAAACCCAGTGACTACAATAACCTCAAACCTATTATAGACCGAATATCAAAAGGAGATTTCCAAGCATTACTTCCAGAACCAACTGTAGCATGGGTAATGACGAGAGGAACTACTAGTGTACCAAAGATCTTGCCTATTACTCGCAAGCATCTGACTCAAGTCTTATATTGTGGAGCTAGAGCATTAGCCAACTATGTTTTAAGGACGAGAAAGTTCGAAATTCTTTATGGTAAGGTCCTCAATCTAAACTTCCCTTCACGTATAGGTACAATTCAAAGCGGTAATGGATTAACAACTTATGGGCATAGCTCAGGAACCTATGCAAAGATGAATCCAAGTTTTGCAGGAGTTGACCTTGTTCCCCGTCAAGAAGAGATCGATGCCCTAGGTGGAGGTCTCACGAAGAAAGACTGGGAAGCACGGTTCGAGTTAACTTACCAATTGACCAAGGGTGAAGATGTTAGAGTTTGTATGGGCGTTGCACCTGTGATAGTTTCATTTGCCAGACACGTAAAGCGCCATCATGGAAAACTTCCTAAAGAGTTTTGGAGAATTGGAGGCATTTTCTGCACCAGCGTACCTAAGATTCACTGGAAGTATGCACCAATTCTAAGATACTTCTACGGTGATGCGCCTGTCATAGAGATGTATACGGCGACAGAAGGTGTTTTCGCTCAACAACTGGATGATTTACCCTATGTTTCACCTAATTATGATGCCTATTTCTTTGAAGTTATTAATGGGAAGAGGGTGAAGATGCTTTACGAGCTGAAGAGGGGCGAATGGGGAAGACTTCTCGTATCTTCTTGCCTCTTTCCTAGGTACGATATTGGGGACATGATAGAATGTTTGGGCAGAAATTACTTTAGAGTCTTCGGCAGGGCTCGAAGAAGCACCGTCCTAGCGCACATATTTTACCGGGCTTTCACCCGATGGTTTATCTGAGGGTCTTGGGGTACGCTTTGAAGCTATAACACCAGAAACTATGACTATAATCCCTATAGCAATTAAAATGAAGGGCCACCACTTTTCAACCCCCATAATGCCTGATAGACCTATGATTATCAGCACCAATCCTCCAATAAAAGAACCTATCGCTGAACCCTTGTATCTGAAAGTTGAATATCTTATGGCTGCTTGAATTATTAGTATAACTCCTATACCAAATACAAAATAGGCCCACCACTCTCTCCAAGTTATATAATTCATCTGGGCCATGTAGAAAGTGATACCTAACCAGATCAGGATCAAGCCGCCTATGATAGGGCCAGTCCAGTCTTTTGACTTTTCTCCCTTCTCGTACTTTTCTTCTTTCTCTCTTTTCTCATGTTTTTCTCCCTTTTCACCCTTTTCTCTCTCATATCTACGCTCGACAGGAGGTATGGTGGGAGCAACAATCTTACTACCGCAGTTAGGACAAAAGACAGCATCAGAAGGTATCTCAACTCCGCATTTTGGACAGAAGGGCATATCAACCATTAAGAATTTCAATTAAAATATAAACCTAACGTTCTCATGAATAGACAAAAAATGAATTAGTGATCAACAAGATTATGCTAATCTACACAGATATGTTTTTATTACTTATTGATAAATCATTGTTGTGAGAAATTGGCTTTAATCGAAGACATAATAGGATTGATTTCAGGTAGCATTTCTGACATACCAACCATCGTTATAATGATCGTTCCCTTCATTGTAGGTTTGATAATAGGCTTCTTCATAAAAAAGCTTCTTAAGATAATGATAATCGTGGCAATTTTGGCACTGATAGCATCTTACTTTGGTCTCATCAACCTTGCCAGCATAGCTATGGAACTGAAAGATCTTGCATTGAAATATGGACCTGAGGTTTACACTTACGCAACTTTAATCATAGGAATATTGCCATTAGGGCTAGGATTCATTATTGGCTTAATTATTGGATTTCTGCTGAGCTAAAACTAAAGTGATTGTTCATAAGTTCTACCAATCCTACTGGATTTTTGCGTTCTAATCATTAGTATTTTATAGCCTTCTAATCAATTAAATATATGGGAAAATGATAGGGGAGAGAGAAAGGATCATAGTTGGTTTATTTTTAGGCTTATCACTAGCTCTATTAGTTATCGTAATTATGCCTCCTTTATCACAAGAAGTTGCGTATTCATCAGATTCTTTTAGAATAGTACCAATATCAGCGGAGGATTTAACAAAAGGCAGTTCTAACCAGATAATAGACATTGTTCAACCTGACTTGTCATATCAGCTTCAATCACCTACCATGATCAATCTGGCTTTGACTTTAGCATCTGCTATATTTGTCAGCTTCATATTGTCTCTGAGTATTAAGATGAAGTTAAAATAATTGTAAAAAAGATTTAAACTGAAGAGATCATATTTACTATTAGGGTAATAATTGTCATACACGAAGGACCAAGTCGATTATAGCAAATTTCCAAAGATCGTTGCCTTAATTTATCTTGGATTGATAATATTAATGATAGGCTTGATGATCCTCTCTTTCCCATTGGGTTTATACATTGTCTTCATTTCTGATTTAGCAAGAAATGCTATTAACATATTTGGGGAGCAAATCGTTAACTTCGTTAGAGGGTTGTTCATCATTGTTTGGTTTATCTATTTAGTCCTTTTTGTCAAAGCTATTCGGGGACCTCGCTTACCACTAAACAAAGTCCCAAGATCGACCTTGAATTATGGACTTAAATCCATCTTTGATAACACCTTATCTACATTATCTGTAACTTTTTCAGCCCTCTTACTGATCACTGTATTCATAACGTTACTACAAAATAGTGTAGGCATTGAGACAGGCTCTATCCCAGAAATAGATCCAGTTTTGATGTTTATATCGTCGTCCATCGCCCCTCTAGAGGAAGAGATAATCTTTAGAGTTGCCATTATCGGGACGTTATCTGTTATTCTTTTATCCGTAAGAGGGATTCGTTTTAATCCTCTCAAAGTTCTATGGCATCCAGCGAGGTATTTTTCAGAGCTAGGAAGAAAAGCAGATACCAGGATAGCATACTTTTCCATCTTTGTGAGTGGAGCTTTATTTGGCTATGCTCACATAGCATTTGGGGCTGGGTGGGAAATCGGTAAAGTAACGACTAGCGCTCTAGCAGGCATTATTCTAGGATTGATTTACTTCTTTTATGGATTTCCAGGTGCGGTCTTACTCCACTGGTCGTTCAACTACTTTTTAGATTCATATTACTATTTTTATGAAGCGATAAAAGATGGCGGTCTTTCTTACTTTGCTAATTTCATCGTAATTATCGTTGGATTGGCATCTGTTTTGTTCCTTTCAATTTATGCTCTTAAAAAGTTGTTTAAGACTAATAATAAACAAGGAATCATTGAAAGAGAGAATAATGCAAGATTTTAGATTATTTTTGCTAAATTTTTTTATAGAATAGTTTAACATTGACCTTATACATAGGCTTGCTGTGCTGTAATATGTGTATCTTGGGTAAAAGTGAGCTTGTAAAGCTGATAGAAAGATACAAATGTATATACCCCTTCGATCTTGAGCTTGTGGATGGAGATGGTTATGTTTTGACAGTTAAGGAAGAGACTACTCTAAACTATCTTGAGCATAAGAATCTCATCTCTTATGAAATTGTATTCACACCTCCTGGCTATGTTGCTCATCTAACTGCCAAGAGTAAGTATGGTAGGATGGGCTTGTCTTTTCTAAATGCGGCAAAGGTTCATAGTGGATTCGTTGGAAGACTAGCTCTTGAACTCGTCAACCTCAGCAATGAGAGACAGCCTATAACCATCAAAAGAGGCGATCCATTAATGCATATAGAATTCATGACAAGAATGGGCGATCCCAGCCCCTACACTGGACCATATATCTTCCAGTATATGAACGATGAAGAGGTGAATCTATACCTGAATCTATTGTCTAGTGATTTTAAGGATCTTTATACTAATTTGAAGAGTTTAGCTGAGAAGAGGCTAGGTAGAGCATAGTGATTGAGAAAACGATATTAGAGGATGAATTTATATTCTAGATAGAGATGACAAGCGAGTTTAATGAGGATGGTAAATCAGCCGGTAAGGCTGAGGAGCAGATAAAAGAAGCAAGAATGCTTGCTTCTCGGCTTCAAAGAGCAATAGATACAGGTCGTTCAACATTAAGCAAGATGATGGAAGTAGACAGATTTGTAAGTCATCGTTTGATCACAAAGACAGCTTCTGCTCTTCAAATCATAGACAATCTCGCCAAAGAAGCTCAAAGTGTTTCCATGAAAGAGGGGTTTAATAGGATTTACATAAAACTTCTTGGACTTTTTAACGAGTTCAAGCTTATAGAAAATAAGGGATATAGGACAATGGTTAGATCAGGTCTTGTAGATGTGAATAGATTGAACGATTTGATAGATGTGGACACGAATTTATTAAGTACTGTTACTTTGCTTCATAATTTTGTTGAAAGGATATCATCGAAAAGATCTGCCAAGGTTAATGAACACAAAGAAATCCTAGAGATGTTAGACGATATAGTCTTAGCTTTGACAAGGCGTAATGATATCATGAGAAAGGTAGAAAGAAAGAAAGATCAGAGATAGTAGCTTTTTCCAACTAAAACCAAGTGGCATAGGTGCGGGGGATGGGATTTCAGCATTAATTTACTAGTAAAAAACATCATTTTATTGCTTTAGGGTTCTTCAAAGGTTATTCTGAGCGTCTTATTGATTTGAGATCTATCTCTTTATTTCTGGATGCATAGACATTGTTATAATGTATGTTTTGTTCGATTTTGCTTTTCGGTGTGTGCACGATGCCGTCAGGCTCCTTTGGTCATATATTTTTCAAATTCTTTATAGTATTTTTCGAGGCCTTCAAGCATTGTAAAAGCCATCTCATAAGTTGGTGAGACTCTCTTCCTGGCTTTTGCGTAGAGCTTTGTGATGGTTTGCTGGGATGCTATGTTTGTAAGTTTTTTTGCGAAATTAACCCAATCCACATTGCCTATTCCTTCCGCACCGAGGACACCTGGTAATGTGATGCCCAACATGGAGAAGCTGAATGTTTTTGCCTCTTGTGTGGCATATGAGCAAATCTTTGCCATCCGAACAAAAAGGTCGCCTTTCTGGAAAAGCAAGCCAAGCCGACTCTTACTCCTAGGAAGCATAGCAATAATCGCATTTGCGTTAATACTCCCATACACGCCTTTGGGAGAAATTTTCAGATTCGTCAGGCCACCGGCAACCTTCTTCATAGCCCTAGCCGCGATTCTCGGCACCTATGTAGCGCTGGCTGAAACCATCAAAAGCTGGTTTTACAGAAGGTATGGCTACCGCTTAGAACAAACTCTTATTCCACCTAAAAAGATTGGAATATACCTCACCAAGACTGCGAAGCTCATTCAAAATATCATAGCCACCATATGTCTACACCCAGAAGATGAAATAACAGTTGACTCTCTCCTAAAAGACTTAGAAAAAATCATGGAATATCCAATTGATTACGATCAAATAGGCCACACAATTGTATACCTAAAACGCGCAAGGCTCATAAGCTTCGAGTGGCACCAAAGAAAAATTAAACGAGAAAAACCACTAAAAGAATACGTGACAAAACAGCTAATGACCAGCGAGCTATGGCCAAAAATAGCCCAAGACTGGCATAAAATCAGCAGAACCATCAAAGAAAAATACGGAAAAGTAAACTCGGAATACCAAGAACTCCTA
>CALLJF010000041.1 GCA_938091495.1 uncultured Nitrososphaerales archaeon
TTCTAAAAGATTGTCTGCCTTAGGAAAAGTTAGAAGGATAGATGGGTTCGCTAAAGTAGCAAAGGAGGCAGCTCAAGGAGCAGCATTAATAGCAGACGGTTTGGTGGGTGGTCAAAACAAAAAGCTCGTTGACTTCATGAAGATAAAAGAGGCAAAAGGTACTATCCTTGATCATATCTATCTTAAAGCAATGAGAGAACTAAAAGCACAAGTATAGGTCTAAGAGTTAATCTTTCTGCTTTAATATTTGATCTATATAATCTATGGGAGATTCCATCCTATTCAGTTTATCCTTTGTATTCCATATTGCTGGTTCTCGAATGAACCTATCTATAAGGCTCTTTAGCTCTTCATAACTACTTGCACCATAGGCTGGTAGGCCCTTATCCTTAAGATAGTTCAGCACGCTCAAAGCCATGCTGCTGATGCCTTTAGTATACATGATCGTAGGAACGCCTAAAAGGCATGCTTCCTTACCAACTGTGCTACCGCAAAGAGTAACTACACAATATGAGTTTGCTATAAGTTTGATCATATCGTCAAACCCCTCGTATCTCTTCGCATAGTATAAATTGTCAAACTCTTTGGCCAATAAATTGAATTCGTTAAACTCGTAGTCCACATAGGATGCCCTCTCTTCAGGCTCTCTCACCAATACATACTTAGGCTTCCAGTTTAGCTTCATTTTCCTAGTCCATGCTATCGTGATGTCTCCATCATAACTTTGAACAGTTGCTGATGACTCTATAGGCCAGAGCTCCTTGCTCCATATGGGCATAATATGGTAATTGCATAAAGGCAAGAGAAGCCTTGCTACATGAATACTCCATGGTGTATCATCGCTGGTGATTATAGGCTTAAGCCCAAGGCCGTAAGCTACCCTTGTGCCTTCTACACTTGAGTGTGTATAGAAGGCATAGCCCTTAAGTTTCTTAGCATATTCTGCCAATTCTTTCATCCTTTGAATGGATGCCATGAGCTTGCTGTAAGGGTCTTTTCCTCCATGTTTACCAATGACGTCAAAGTTCAAGTCCAGAAACTTTGCCATTTTTTCTGTGCCTGCTCCCTCTCTTACTGTGACTTTCACTTCTATATCTAACCTGTCTATCAAAGCCTTCGCCAGTCTTACTGATGCTGGGTCTGTGCAATCTATCCACAGCCTATCTATAATGTGATACCACCTCTTCGATGCCTTTTTTCAGATCTAGATGCTTTGGCTCGAATCCATAAGATCTTAGTCTATCTATTTTAGGGTAGAGCTTGAAAGCAATATCTTTATCTCTACATGGCAGATACTCTACACTACAATTCAGCACAGAGCTCACAGCTTCTGCAAGCTCCTTATAGCTTCTTGGCACTCCGCTACCAACATTATAAACTCTGCAAGGATCTAACGTCTCCAATGCCAATTCATAGGCTCTGCACAAATCTAATACATGCGTAAAGTCTGTCTTTTGCTCACCATGACAAAAGACCCTAATTTGTCTTTTTGACAAGGCGTTCTCCACAAAAGTCTTCACTATACCAGACGTTACGCCTTTGCCATATACTTCAAAACCTCTGAATATGATACATGGTAAACCCAAGAGACAATATCGGAATGCTAGATGTTCTGTTGCTGCCTTGGAAGCAGCGTAGCCACTCATAGGTTTGAGTTTGGCTTCTTCATCAATGGGTTCATCCTTAGTAGGCAAACCATACACAGTAGAGCTACTCATATACACGAATCTCTTTACACCTACCCTCAAAGAAGCCTCAAGAACGTTCAAGTTCATCATCAGGTTATCTCTTATGAGCTTAAACTCTTCATCCTTCATTATTACAGCAAGATGTATCACATAGTCAGGCTTAAAGTCCTCAAACGATTTATACGTTTTATCAAAATCTGTAAGATCACATGTTAGTACGTTTTCTTTTGCTACCTTATCTATGCCCAGAGTTTCATAACCTTTCTCACGGAAGTAATTCAGAGCATGATAACCTATGAATCCACTAGCACCTGTAATGATTATCCTAGGCATATCAAGCATCTGCCCATCGCCAATAAAAGTGTTATGATACAGAATCCGATTATTAGAATGTGCCATATCAAAACCAAAAAGTTCCGAAAATTCTTCGGATTTGTTAAGCACGTTGGCAGCATACTGCATCTTCCCACATCCAAGATCTAGGACTTTGCCCTTGAATCTCAAAAGGAACCATTCTCTAGTCTTTTCTAGACTTTCTATAGAGTATTATTTTAAAAAAGGAGAGAGTTACAACTTCAAGTTGCTTAGTTTATCTCGAATCTGTATGTTAAGGGATTTAGTAATCAATAGTTCCTCAGAGTCCTTGAAGGTTCCTTATTTAGGATCGTTTAACTTTCAACTACTTGTAATAGAGAGATGGGATAATGACGCTAGGATAATCGTAGGCACATTTTTATGTGACTTTTGAACTGGTATTAGAGAGGAAATTGTCCCAAAAGTTCTCACTTAACTCCTCAGTCATACTTAGATCTGAACCCCAATACTACGGCACTTATGCGGCTTTCGATTATAGAAGGGTTAGGACTGAGTTTCTCAAGGAGGAGGAGTTCAGAGCATTAGAAAGCATTTATGATGAACCTGCCGATGTTAAGACGATTTCCAAAGAAGCTGGGATGGACTATGAAAGATGTGAGAGATTTCTGAAGAGAATGACTAAATCAAGATTTGTTCAAGCAGGTATTGATAACCAAAACCTTAAGCCACCTGAAAGAGTTAAGGTTGACCCCAAACTCTATGAGAAGTTCCCTATTCCTTTCCTGTCTGCCCCTGCATCAGTCGATATCTTCATAACAAGTAGATGCAACCTGAACTGTGTCCACTGCTTTTCAAGTGTAGAAGAAGGGACTTTCCATGAATTATCAATTAGCGAGCTGGATTCTATCTTCAATCAGTTAGAGAGCATGGGAGTTTTGGAGGTTAGAATAAATGGGGGCGAACCGTTTCTACATCCAGAAATAGATAAGATCCTCCTTACCCTAAAAGAGAAGAGGTTCCGCAAGGTCGTATTGACAAATGGAACCTTACTTGATGAGGAGATGGTAAATCTATTAAAAGAGTCAGAAACTATCCCAACCATTTCCCTTGACGATTCAGAGGAAGAAGACCATGACAATTTCAGAGGAGTTAGAGGATCGTTCAAGCGCACAATTGAGGCTTTAGAGCTTTTACAGAGAAATGGCGTTCAGTACGGTATAAACTGCTGTCTGCACGAAAAGAATCTTAACAGATACGGGAAAATCATAGACCTTGCTATAAAATATGGAGCTAATAGGATAGCCTTCCTAGACCTCAAGGTAACTGGTAGAATGAAGAAGAACGTTGAGTGGGTCCCATCCTATAGAGAATATCAGAGAGTCATGCTCAATCTAATGATGGATAAACTCAGGTATAGGATAGATGTTGCATTGGACGTTTTCCTGCACTGTCAGCCCCTGAAGGAGTCTATTCTGGAAGCAAGGAAGGGATTTGTCTCATGTCAAGCTGGGAGGATCAGGTTATCCATAGACAGTATAGGATCTGTATACCCGTGTAATCTTGTTCTATCTGATCCGAAATGGAATATATCAAATATAAAAAACGAAAAAATACAGAATATTTGGTTCTCTCAAAAATGGTTGTTCTTCAGAGGGGGAGTAAAGATAAGCGACTTAAAAAAGTGCAGGGAATGCAAAGACTTGATGAGGTGTAAGGATTTCTACTGTAGACTTCTCCCTTACGTAACTAATGGTGACTTCTTCAGTCCTCACACAAGATGTAGTTAAATAAAAGGGGGAATCAGCGCGTCAATAACCTCATAACCCATGGAAGTAATATGTTTCTTTTCTTGTAGAACAGAATGAGCAAAGGAAGTAGAAGTAGTATTATGAGTATCCAGTATTGAGATAAAGCAGATACGGCACTAGGCAGTAATTCTCCCCCCACAGGTTGAGGTTCATAAATTCCACTTTCGGTAGGACCAGGCTTAAGGTTTAAAGCGTACACGTGTTTCTTCTTCAAATCTTATCCCTGCAGAGAGTAGCAACGAAAATATTTAAGCCTTTCCCACAAGAATTTTGAAAATACTCTCCAACGATCTCCCCCCGACTTTTACCATAGATCAAAGGTCAAAATATGCTAACGATAATCAAATAATTCAACCTTCTGTAAATTGCATAAGAAAAAGATATAATAAGCTCAGCCATCTGTCATAAGCAAGAATTGTCTATCTCTGTAGGAAAGATAATGGGAGTAAAGATAAGACTACATTACACATGGTTCATCATCTTCGTTTTTATTACGTGGACTCTAGCAGCTTTCTACATGCCTGATCAATACCCTGGCCTAACCTATGAAGTATATTGGATAACAGGCCTCGTCTCTTCTATAATCCTCTTCTCTTCTGTCCTTTTTCACGAACTTTTCCATACCTATTTTGCTTTGAAGAAAGGAATCCCAGTTCCGAGCATTACCCTATTTCTCTTTGGAGGTGTAACTCAGATTGCAGAAGAGCCTCAAGACCCAGGCTTTGAATTCAAGATGGCCTTTGCAGGCCCTGCTTCGAGCTTCCTTCTCTCTTTCATATTCGGCTTGGCTTGGCTTTTGGCATTACAGTTAGATTTACCACCGATAATTACTGCTCCTTTGAATTACGGTTGGCTGATAAATGCCCTACTTGGAGCTTTCAACCTCATACCAGCCTTTCCAATGGACGGTGGGAGAATATTACGCGCCGCCATCTGGAAGTTAAAGAAGGACCTTATAGTAGCCACAAGGATAGCTTCCAATGCGGGGGGAGCTATAGCGTATCTCTTCATCTTCTTCGGTCTCTTCTTGATCCTTTTTGATGGACTAATATTGGGATTTTGGTTCATATTAATAGGCTGGTTTATAAAAAGTGGCGCAGAAGCAAGTCTAAACCAGGCTATTATAAGCCAGGCTTTATCTGATGTCAAAGTCGCTGATATAATGACAAAGGAAGTTCATACGATCTCGCCCAATGCATCCATATTAGATGTTGTCGAGAACTACTTCTACAAGTATAAACACGGAGGCTTTCCTGTAGTAGATAATGGTAACCTTCTCGGTATGCTAACCACTCAGGACATTCGCATGGTAGCCAAAGAAAGATGGAACGTTTTGCAAGTTAGAGACGTAATGACGAGCTCTGAAAAACTGGTTAAGTCTCAGCCTGAAGAACCTGTAACTGATGCTTTCCTAAAACTCTCTAAGCGCGATATTGGGAGGCTGCCAGTAGTGGAAGATGGGAAGTTGGTAGGAATCATTACAAGAAGCGATATAATGCACATTATAAGAGTAAAGACAGAGCTAGCAGTTAAGAAATAATTTATCTAGAGTAAGTCAAGATGGTGTCTAAAGAGGGATCGTTGAGGTATATTTTGAAAATAAGGATGATAGTTGTCAAAAATCTAGCAGAAATCCTTAGCACAATTAAAAGGACCATTTGAGTTAAGTAAGTTCCAACCTTGATGAAGTTACATTTTTGCAGACTTTTTTGCGTTTCACGCCTTTGATCGATACTTAATTATTAGTAAGCTTCTAAGTTTGTTCAAAGATTCTATCTACATGAAGAGAAATTACTTTCAAGGAGGATGAGGAGCTTATCTGAGTGTAAGCGCCGGGAGGGGGATTTGAACCCCCGAGACCCAGAAAGGGTCACGGGCTCTCAAGGCCCGCGCATTAGTCCACTCTGCCATCGGATCAGGATTTTCCCCAAAATCCCGGCAAGATTATTCCCGGCACCATTCGACAAGACTTGATATTTCATCCCATGTTAAAATCCTTACTGGAAGGCCTTCAAGATATTTGGACACAATACGTCTAAAAGAAGTTAGAATAACAATTTCAATCGATGGATCAGAAGCTAATAATTCTTTAATCTTTATCGAGTTTCTCCGCCAATACTTGTCACCTGCATAGCCCATCACTTCGATAATCTTTCGTTTCTTCCCAAGGATAAGAAAATCATGATAGTATGCATGAATCCCAGTTTCGATTCGAGGTTCTGAAACATATCTTACCTCATTTCTGATCAATGCCTCTGCAAGTTTCATCTCTAAACTACTTCGATACAAGTTACCTGCCTGAAATTTGGCTTTTAATCTATCATTGTCTATCTTCTCTAGTCTAATTTTGAAGCCAGTCTCGCCGAGATTTCTAAGTGATACACTACCTCCACGGGAACGACTTTCTTTGAGTTTACCATCAATTAATTTCTTAAAAGCAGGGTCTAAATTATATTTCCTCCAAAACGCTAGACCTCCAAGCGATGCTGCCCTCCTTAGCTTTTCTCTATCGGGCCTTGGTCTGCGCCACGCTTCTAGCATTCTTTTCCTAAATTACTCTTCTTGATAGAATCTCGCCCAGAATCTCTCTGCACCTTTCCTCCCAGATTCAGAATAAGATAGCTTTGCCAAGGCTCATTTAGAATAATCTTTTGCTATTACTTAACCTCTGCCATCCCGGCAATTCCAAATCTATTATTCTAACTTAAAATCCTTTTTGATTGGGCAAAACCTCTTAAGAATCTAGTTAGTTCTATCTATTGGGTCAGATGCAAGAACCAGATTTATCGGTAGAAATAGCGGGCTTTAAGATGAAAAATCCACTGATGCTGGCATCAGGAATACTTGGCATATCCATAGCATCTTTAAGGAAAGTGTTCGAGGCTGGCGCAGGAGCGGTTATAACAAAATCCATTGGCTATAAAGCGAGAGTAGGTTATGACAATCCAACTCTGGTCGAGGTTCATGGAGGGTACTTGAATGCCATAGGCCTATCAAACCCAGGAGTTAAGGAGTTTTATGATGAATTGTCAAATTCAAAGATTGATGATTTGCCACTAGTAGTGAGCTTGTTTGGAGCTAAGCCGTCTGAATTCAAAGAAATGGTATCCATTCTCGATGAATTAAATATAAGGGCTTATGAGCTGAATTTGTCTTGCCCTCATGTAAAGGGCTTTGGAATAGAGGTAGGCCAAGACCCTAAAGCGATAAGAGAGGTAGTTAAGTCAACAAAAGAAGAGACGAAAAAGCCATTGTTCGTAAAGCTATCGCCTAACGTTTCAGATATAGTGAAAATAGCAAAGGTTGCTGAGAATTCAGGCGCAGATGCTCTAACAATTATGAACACGGTTAGAGCCATGAGCATAGATATAGAGACCTTTAGACCTATTTTAGCAAACAAAATTGGAGGATTATCTGGACCAGTCATAAAGCCCATAGCTGTCAGGTGCGTCTATGAAGTTTCAAGATCGGTAAGAATTCCCATAATAGGTTGTGGAGGAATAACAAGTTGGCAGGATGCTATAGAATTTTTCTTGGCAGGGGCAAGAGCAGTACAGATAGGCACAGCCATTGCTTATGAAGGATTAAACGTATTTGAAAAGATAAAAAAAGGAATAAGAGATTATCTGATCATGAAAGAAAAAGAGAGCGTGAGAGATATAGTTGGTCTTTCCCATGGTTTCTAACAGGCCAAGAATTACAAGAGTTTTAGATGTAATAGAAGAATCCTCGACAGTTCGCTCTCTATTATTCAAAGATAAGCTGTGCTCAAAAGCCAAGCCTGGTCAGTTCATAATGGTATGGATACCAGGAGTGGACGAAATCCCGATGAGCATATCCATTATGAGAGATGATCAAGCAGGACTGACTGTCAGAAAGGTTGGAGAAGCATCTACAGCTTTATTCAACATGAAAGTTGGTAGCATGATCGGCATAAGAGGACCTTACGGCAATAGTTTCAATCCTATAATAGGCAAAGTTATGATAGTAGGAGCTGGAACGGGGCTCGCACCTTTGATGCCGTTGCTGGAGATTCTTACAAATAAATCAGCTTCAATAGACATGATAGTAGGAGGAAAGACCATGGAAGAATTCATATTCATGGACAAGATTAAAGAAATTCTATCAAAGACTGAGAGTAAGATAGTAGTAACTACTGAAGATGGCAGTTATGGCATAAAGGGATTGGTGACAGATGCAATTCTACCAATATTGAAAAAGAAGAGGTTTGATATGATTTATACATGTGGCCCAGAATTGATGATGAAAAAAGTCTTTGAGATGGCTCAAGAATTCAATCTGCCTGTTCAAGCAAGTTTAGAGAGAGTAATGAAGTGTGGAATAGGGATATGTGGTAGTTGTTGTATAGGCAAGTATAATGTATGCAAGGATGGACCAGTATTTGATTCTTCAAAGCTAAAAGAGGTCAAAGATGAGTTTGGTTTGTTTAGGAGAGATCATTCTGGGAAGAGAGTAATATTTTGATTAAACTTAACGGTTATAAGATACCTTTTAATAGAATATAATGTTAGGAAGAGGTGATGCTTTTTAAATGCCAACCCATGGTTCTTTGACAAAGGCAGGGAAGGTAAGGAGTGCGACTCCAAAGCTAGTTGCTAGACCAAGGACTGCTCCTATACCAAAAATGGGCAATAGAAGGAAGTTTGTGAAGAGGTTTTCATTAAAGAGAAAGCCAGGGCAGAACTGGATAAATGTTTGAACCTTCTATAATTTATGCATTAGTTAACTGGACTATTCTTAGGACGACATTGTGTCTATAACTTTAAGCCATTTTATTCTTTTGGATGCTTCATTATGCATTATTATTTTGTTCAAGCCGAGGTTTTTCTGTTGTGGTCAGAATTTGTGGCATCTCGTCCTCTATCACTTGATGAGAGTGTTTGGCTAGAAACTCTACTGCCTTTACCTTAACTAAGAAGTTTTTAAAATTATCACTTTATCGTTCAAATATGCTATCTTAAGCCCTTTATCATCTAGCAAGTGCTGGTATTCGGAAAAGGTCATGACCCCTCTCAAAGCAACCCTTGGCAAGACTATGTAAGATATGCCATATTCTCTTATGAGTTCATCTCTTGAATGGGCTTCTAAATTACACAAACAATTACGCTCACTTGAGCCCATTAAGCTCACCTCTATCGACGCTCTTATGCTTCCATCACTGTTGCTGAGGAAAGTCATATATATGCCTTTTACATCATATATCCGCTGTTGAGGAAAGTCACGCATATACGCTGTAATAGATGCATTTTGAGCGTTTATTATCATGCTACCTACGTCGCTTTCCACTCTTGCCCAACCTAATCCAGATTCAACCAGATCTATCCTTCTTTCTTTTGATAGAAAAGCAGTAATGGTTGCATTGTGTAATGTAATGGATGAGTTCACTGGAGAGAACCTATAAGCTATAACAACTTTAGGGTCATTCTTGGTGATGATGATACTCTTTTCAATCTTCACCAAAGGATTCTCATACGTAACATTGATTATGGCCTTATTGTTAGAACTTTTTATACCCGATGCTGTCACATCATACCTAGTTAAGTTTTTAACAACAATTTGCTTGTCATTAAGTGAAAGCTTGGTAGCTAATTCAAAGTCATTAAATGATAGATATTTATGGTATTCACCTTTGAACCAGAAGTTGATTTGAGGGCTCAGTCCCGTATTGTAAGGCGTTTGATCTAACACTCTCACGTAGCAATTCTTAGCTTCGTAGTTAGATTCAAAGATCGATGATGCTATGTAGTACCTATCGAGCTCACCTTCTATGAAAAAGTATTTAGGGGCTGTGTATACGAATGCCCTTCTCATACTATATCCTTCAACCCATCTAGCTATCAGCCCTTCTGTTACAAAAGTGTCGCTAGGATATGTATTCTCAGCTATCCAATTTAACGCTGCTAACTTTTCCCTGTCACCGTAGAAATCAGTTGAATTGTAAAAGTTATTAACGTTATTCATTGTTGCGAAGCCAACACTGATAGTGTCCAGTGGAACAAAAATGGATAGAACAATCAATATATATGCCCCTAGCTTGCGAAAATTCACCTTAAAAGGAATCGGGACATTCATCATTCTCTTAATCCGTCTAAAGGGAGGTGTTAACTTCAGCCTGCTAGAGTTATGGATTAGGGCTATTGGAGTTGCTGTTAAGATGAGGAGAGGCTGGACAACGAAGAAGAAAACACGAGTGTAATCGAGTGCCACTCCAAAGAGAAATCCAAAAGTCGCTATAAAAGGGAAAGCAACCCAACTGAATAATAGAGTCAAATATCTTTTGTCAAGCACTCCTCTTACAACGAAAAAGACAGTAAATGCTATCAAGCCTATAACGATTACAAGAACAGAATCCTTAAAGGTAAAAGGAATCGTCGAGAGAGGTTCGAACCTAAGTTCATAGTAAGCAGCTTCGTTGAAAAAGATAAATGAGGTAGGCCATGCAAGTGTAAATCGATAAAGGAGAAAAGACGCTATAGATGATGCTAAGCCTACTATAATGACAGATAATCTGACTTTCTCGCCTTTCCCCCTAAAGATCACCATTAGAAGAACCCAGCCTATGAGTGTTCCCGCGTATATTAGAATAGCTAGGAGGTGAGTGAAGGTTAGTAATACACTCAGTACGACTACTCCCAAAATGTTCCTCTTTGATGAATTTTCCATTGCACAAAGAATAAAGTAGATAGCAAAACCAATCAATAGAAATCCAAGAAGGTTCGGGTAACCACCCCAACCTAACATTTCTACATAAATAGGTGCCACAGAAGATCCAAAGGCTGCCAGCAATCCGGCAAGATCACTCTTAGCCATCATTTTGGCAATCAGAAATGCTGGAAGAGGTTGCAATGATAGAGCGAGGGCGCCAAGAAGCTTGATGTTCAATATAGGATCGAACAACTTATTTGTCAGGTCTAATATTAGAATGAAAAGAGGCGGATACTGCCAAGCACTCACGCCCCACATAGGCAGGAGCTTCAAATATGCATCTTCAGAGCTTGTAAGTCCTAGCCTTAGAGCTATATCAGCTTGTAAGGCATTAGCATACTTAAGTAGATTTCCTCCGTCACTTCCCCATGGGAGGGATCTTGAGCTAAAGTAGATCAAGACCATTAAAAAAGGCACTATACATGATAACGCTAACAATGTTCGTACAATTAATTTTTTTGTTCGATCAGGCATCGGGTCCATCGCTTTAAATTGTCTCTTAAGTAAAGAAGATACCCACTCAACTATCGACGATTTGCTCAACCTATTTCTTCCCCCACTCTCACCCACTCAAGACAATTCTATAAACAGTTGCTCTCTTCGACTCAAGATTCAAGGCGCTCCACCTTCTTGATGTAGCAGGAAGGTTCCTTGCTCCAACGCCCATTCATTTTTGCTAGTAATATACCAAATGGCTAAGGGATTAACATGATCAGATATCAACCTTAAGGTTGAATCTTCTCCTTCTATGTTTTGTAGTTCTACATTAATTTCTGAAATTTTTGTGATCTGGTTTTCTTCAATTTGGATACTCTTTAATGAGATTGAGAGAGTGTAAAAACCTTCGATACGCTCAGTTAAAGTATACAAAGGGACAATATTTAGACTTTCTACAGTATCGCCTATGATGTATTGCCCCTCCATTCGGATTGATTTGACAGACAGAATTTTGGTAGGGGTGATAAAGTTTATGTTAAGAGTTAAATTTTCTGATGATCCCAAGCTTATCCAATCTCTTAACGTATAGTTACCCTCCATCTGTGCCAACTTCTCTCCTTGAGCGATTATGGTAATCAAAGTGGGTGATTTTATGGTAAGGTTATCGTTAAGTTGCCTTAAAGTATATTTTGATTTGTTCAAACGCTCGATTATTGGGAAGAACCTATCTGAGAGTAATATTTGCATAGCAGGCGTATCATTCACTATTCCTAAAAACCATGGAGTCGCCCAATTATTATCAGGGATAATAGCATACTGTACATCTAAATCCTTTAACCTATTAATAAAGTCAGAAATTGAGCCAGTATAGTCAGGATAAATTAAGTTTAGACTCTCCACGTTTGATATATCAATCGATCGAGTATCTGCATAGTAGTACTCACCTATGATCCCAAATGTAAGAACTGTTTTCTTAGGCAGCTTTAATAAAACCTCAAGGATTTCATGCTGTGATTCGTTTTTAGTCCAGTCATTTAATGATATTATTGGGCTTTGAAAGAAAGAGAATGCAATTAGCAAAATTAAGCCAGCTGTGATAAATAGTCTTGTTTTAGCAATCTTTATTTTCTTTTGATCCGATTTCGTTTTCTCAAATTCCAAATCTAAAGGATGGTTCCTTGGTCTAGAGTATGCATAGCAAATAAGAGTAGTAAGAAAGATAGCTCCATTTACTAAAAGGATTGGAACGTCGACATATCTCAGCTCTAGCCCTTTTACCAGCGATAAAGGTGTGTATTGGATATCTAGGCGCAATTCACCAATTTTCCAAATCGAAAAAATGAGACTGATCGCAAAGTAAATTATAGAGCTTATCAGTAATTTCTTATTTGAAGTTTTTATCATGCTGGCAAAGCCGGCTATGCAGAACATTTGATACATTACATATGTGGCTATGTGTCGTCTATTGGATATAGTACCAAAAGTTGCATAATCAAAAAGAATCAGCAATAACATTAAGAAGAGTAATTGCAAAGCGAAAAGCTCCTTCTCTCCTACTTTACGCCTATAGACGCTTTGTCCTAGAATGACTAAATACACAATAAAAAAAGGCAGGAAAGGCCCTACCATTGGAGAAGATATCAAGTATAAAATTGATAGAGGGTTTGACTCTATACGCCCTGACGCGACAGAGGCGTTGGTAAGCAGACTGATTGCCGAATTCATTGATTCTGTTCTCAGAATGGGATAGAGAAGTTGACCTGAAGACGAATAAACATAAAAGAGATAGAATAGCATTGGAATTAGCAAAAGAATAACGTAGAATTTAATCTTAAAGGATGTGGGTTTATTTGTATAGAACTTCAAGGTGATTTTTTGTAGAATAGTTAATGAGAAGAGGAATAATATGACTACAATCTGTTGTATTGGTAAATTCTCTTTGGCTATAGCAATATTACTCATAGGAAAGATAAAGTAAACAACGAATAAAGCCCAGACCCAAGTTCCAATATTTGCCAGATTTGCCAATCGAGGCCAGAAAAAAGGTATGAAGAGAAGTGCTATCAAAAGGTACAGACTAAAAAAGCTAACCTTTGTGAAGATAGCCTCAGATAGGATGAAAAGAGACAATATTAGATACCTACCATCCATGGTTTGGGGACTACCAAACAGAGCCAAAAAAAAGACGAGTATAAGAACCCCAAAGGGCAGATCTACATATCTAGGGATTAACGTAATGTAACTCATCATAAGAATGCTAAGTGCAGACAGAGCTGTAGCTAACCAAACAAACTCCTGCTTTAGAAATTTCTTAGCTATCTCATAAGTTGCTAGTGCCAGTATTAAAATATTGATCAAAGGCAAAAAAAATGAGAGATCGTCTTGAACCCCTGCCAAACTGAAGACCCATGCAATAATTGTCGGCTGTAAAGGAGGCAGGTAAAGATAGTTGAAGATATCTGCGGAGAAGCCTATTAGTTTATTCTCTGTCACGTACAGCTTTGCATAAGGTAAATAAAATTCTATCGCATCCCACTCATATCTATTAGAGAATCGATAGAGAAAGGACCATATAACTAAAATCAATATCAGAACAAGAACAATTTTCTCCTTGTTTACACCCTTCATTAATAAGAGAGATTTTTTATCACAATAGATCAAGGCAATGGTAAGAATTGTAGCCATTATGCTTTCGCCAATGGAAAGGTATGTAAAAGGAATTTGTGTTAAGGCCGAAGTGCCAAACAGGATTAACTTTACTCCTTGGCTCAAAATAAAGGCGAAGATTATTTGCCTGTATATAGAAACCTCTGGGAAGAATCTTCGAACTATAAAATAGTATGGTATAATGAATAGTACAAGGAGCCCGAGAATTGCAAAGTAACCAATCAAAAACCCTTGTAACGATAACTCAGGAATCATAGATAGAGCCTAAATTCTCAAGCTTAAAAAGTTAATTGAATAAGGATTTATAAGCTTCATCCATCAAAGTAGATGACTTTTCCCACGTGTATCCCTCTAGAATAAGATCACGGGCATTCCTTCCTAAATTCCTACGCAAATTCTCATCCTCGATAAGCATCTGAAGAGCGTCTATCATTCTTTTTGTATTAACCGGCTGGACAAGTATGCCTGTTTTAGGGTTGACCAAATCCCTCACGCCAAGAACGTTAAAGGCGACTACTGGCAAGCCACAGGCCATTGCTTCACAGATGGAGAGCCCAAAGCCTTCTTGTAAAGATGTATGGAGATATATAGTGCTATCTTGAAGAATCTTTGCAAGTTCTTCATCGCTTACCCGGCTTTTCAACTCTACGTTTAACTTTAGCCTATTTACCATTCTTTGGAGGGAGGACATCATACTCCCATTCCCTACAAGCATGAACTTCACATCTTTACCCTCATATTTTGATGCTAAAGACTTGGCTATCTCGATGAATAGATCAAGGCCTTTACCCTTAGATAGCCTTGAGACCATGGTTATTGTTATATCGTCACTATTTTTTTTGCTAGGCTTGAATAATTGTGTGTCTGCTCCCCCAGGAATAAGTATGCTGTCTATGCCTAAATCTTTCAAACTATTCTTCACAGAGAGTGAACACGATATGAAGACTTTGTAACCCATTCTCTTGTAAAATCTTTCATTCAGGAGGGGTATAAGACCAGCCATGCCATACTTATTCAGAGCATAGCTTCCAAAGGTTTCATGGATGGTAGCTATGCATTTATCATGCCATAGAAAGGAGTAACACCCGGTAGGAGAAAAGTCGTCATGAATTAAATCGAAATTTTTGCAAATAGATTTTATTACTGCCATCGCTTTTATGTAGAAAAGGTAGTCAGAGAAAGGTAATTCAGTCTTGATAGAATATATCTTAATTCCTTCATACTCATTCAAAGAATTGCCTTCAGGATTATACTTTGATACCGTCGATGACCCCAATATAGTTATATCGTAGCCTTTTTTGATCAGCCTCTTATGAATCTCCCAAAATCTCCTGCTTGCTCCTCCACCCCAAATACACCTCATTACATACAATAGCTTCAAAGAGATCACTTGATTTACTAACGGACAAACTTATACTTTATTATAGTTTTAATCACTTTCATAGTATGCTTTATAGGATTGTAAGTTGATGTATCGAGGCCATCATAATAAACCCTTATGGGGACTTCTTTTAACTTGAGTCCCATCTTAACAGCATCCATTATTATCTGAGAATCCACTCCGATATCTCTTTCCTTTATTCTAATGAGTTCTAAAGCCCTTTTATTATAGGCACGAAAACCACTCTGGGTGTCTGTGAAGTTAGAGCCTGATAACATGTTTGTCAGAAGGTTAAGAATATAGTTCCCTATAATCTTGTGCTTAGGAATGCTATTATTGATCAAGAATCTTGAACCTACAACTACATCAAAACCATCACTTAAAATGGGCTTTATTAGATTAGGAATATCATCAGGATCGTGCTGACCATCTGCGTCCAAAGTCACAACAATGTCCGCACCCATTCTTTTTGCTTCTTTGAAGAGTACACTAAAAGCAACTCCCTTACCTTTATTCTTGCTATTTCTTATCAAAAATGCCCCAGAATTCTTTGCAATGTTGCTCGTCATATCCGATGAACCATCATCGTAGACTACAACATCATTCACATAATTTCTTAACCTTTTTATTATATTGGCAATCGTTTTTTCTTCATTAAAAGCAGGTAAACACGCTATAATTTTTTTATCACAATCTTTCTGCATACCTAAAAAAGAAAGAAATGGGGCTTAATAACTTTTCAAATTCTTCTATAATATTTGTGTTTTAACTCCCTCTTTCCTTGCTATTTCTGCTTGTTTACTATCTGATGTGACCAAATCATTATTAGTACTTTTTGCAAGTTCAATAAAAAGTGCATCATATATTGTTATTTTGTTTTTAACAGCTATTTCGAAGGCTCCAAGCATGTAGTCGTTTTGATTTAATGTTTTAATAACTTCTGGCTTGATGAGGTCTTTGAGTATCTCCTCCGCATCTTGTGCTCTCATTTCCTCGTTCAATACTTTTTTCCATAAAGCATTAACAACCTCTTTGATAGAGAGATCAAAGCTCATAACACCCTCTAAAATAACTTCTTCTACTCTATCCCAGCCTTCTTCTCTAGAAAAGAATTTTACTAAAGAAGATGAATCAATGACCTTCACGGTCTTCTCTCACACTCTTAACCGAGAAGCCCTTTTCACTGGGCTTTGCTCTGTTGAGAATCTTATTCCATCTCTCTACTTGTCTTTTTGTTCTCACTTTCCAAGCTAACTCTTCTAACTTTTCTTTGATTTCATCAGCTATATTTATCCCAGCTTTCTCAAGCTCCTCTTTTATTTCCTTTCTAACTCTAACGCTTATAACTGTAGACATATGAATTTACTTTTATGTAAACTAGGATATAAACTTTAAGAAAGTGTGTTTATCCTTATATTCAGATACTGCAGTTTTTCACTTATAGTACGATTCTTCTACTATCAGTGCTACTGGATGAACCTCAGTAAGCTACCTTTCGAGGCAGTACTGCGAATATGACTATATTCTTCTGGTCGTAGTTCAAACAATATTCTGTATTTGCCCATCCGAA
>CALLJF010000042.1 GCA_938091495.1 uncultured Nitrososphaerales archaeon
TCCTATAACGGGGATCTTGCAGGTAGATTTCAGGTAAGCTTGCAGTCAAGCGTTTAAGATCGACACAGTCAAGGATAGTCTGAGTTTTTGCAATTATTCTCTCCACCAATGATTTTTCAGCGTTAGTAACAGGAAGTTTTATTGGAAGTTCTTTGAGAAAATCAGTCTTGTACTTGTAGTACTTGCCACTATATAGTGGGGCGCTATGCTTATGATAAAACTCCAGTACTTTTGAGTTTAATAGACCTAATAGATAGAATACATCCATATTCTTTGCCGGTATAATCCCATAAAGCCCAGCAGTGAAGTAAAACGGATGCGTGTCAAGTGCAAAGCTATTTACATTTGATATTTCTGGCGTAAGTATTTTAGTTTCTTCCAAATTTTCTATTTGTCTTGCTCTCCATAATTCGTACCATTCCTTTTTGACGCCATGCATGATTTCGTCTACATACACTTTTGAAGTTAGTTTTTGTTTATAATTAAGAAGATAATTATAAGCCAATGGGTAGTGTTCTTTTAGTTCAGATTCACTTATCGTAACAGTCTTTCCTTTATCAAGCTTATGAGGATAAATCATTTGTAGACCTTTATATTCAATTTTCCAGCGTCTCACATCTTCCCCTTTTACTATTTGCCTTAGTATTCCCATCTCAACAAGAGCGGTTTTTTCACTCAAGGAGATTACCTCACAGACCCCATTAGGTAACATTTTCTTAATCTTAACAATGTACTCCCCATCAGCCCCTTTTGTGACCAGACCCTGAAAAATTTCCTTTGTAATCTCTTTATGCCCTAAAGAGAAATCTGAGGCTTTAGAAATCTTCTCCATTACATGTAGCTCACTAGGAGGCATCAACTTCCAATTTTCTCTACCTATTTTAACTTGAGGATAAAGAAAAACATCAAACCATTTTTCATGTTTTTCTTCCACCCCTAAGCATTCTTTAATTCGTGAGATCAGTGCCTCTTCAACCGATCTGAAATCATGTGCTAGTTCCTTTTCGAAGTACTTTTGTTCGATCGCAGATAAAACCCGAACACATATTATCTTATTGATGTTGACTTCTTTCTCTTCATCTGTCTTTTTCATAATAATAATGGCTGGATAATTAGTAACATCTTTGAATACTCCTGAATCTTTAAAATCCAAAATCTGGGCTATCGCTACATACCATTTCGCACCATCTTGGGTGTGTTCGGAAGTTATGTAATTCCTTAAGTATTTCCCATAGTCGGTTAGCATAAATTGATTCGAGACTATATAACCCAGTTTTCCTTTAAAGGTCAGAATCTGTAAACCCTTTTCGATAAAAGGACAGTATAGGTCAAACTTGCCCTTTGTGCTTTGGTAAACCTCAGTATAGTGCTTCTTTTGTTCTTTTCCGAGTCTTTGGGTTCTCACGTAAGGCGGATTTCCTACCACATAGTCATATCTCAAGTAATTTTTTAAGAGGGCAGCTAGTACAGCATCTTCAATCGATTTTAAAAGTCGCCCATCCTCAAAGTCTGACTGTATTCGTTTGATTTCTTTCAATATTTTATCTGCATAAGGCTTAAACAACTTCGTGAGAAGTGGAAAGTCCTTATCATAAAGATAATTCTTAAGATAAGGCTCTAACAACTTGTCGTCAATTTCTTCTGCTCCTGCTCTGACTCTATACTTAACTGCGCTGAATAACGCTTGAATCGCACAAAAATATTCATCTAGGTTATTTAGGGTATCTCGAGCATGCAAAGTAGGTTCGCCCCAAGAAGGGATCATAACATTCACACGGATAGATTGCTCTTCATTTACTCTAAGTGGTAACGATACCGAGAAAGTTAGTTCTTTTTCTGTTTCTATTAAAAGTGGTTGAGTAAGCCTTCCACCAATCTTAACTTCAATTTCTAATGAATCAGTTCTAAAAATTGGCAAGCGCTCTATCTGGTAGCCAATTAACTTTTCCTCTTCTAGAGCTTTTTTATAATAAGGAATCAATTCAAGCATAAACCTTACTTGTGCTATTAAAGTAGCGAACGGATGTATGTCAAGTCCGACTATACGGGGACTATTACACAATTCCCTAAGAACAGTAGCCCACCCTTTTTTCTTAGCAACTGGTCCTATCTCATGAAGATACCTTTTTAATGCCTCAACAAGGAATGTTCCTGAGCCGCATGCAGGGTCAATCAATCTCTTGTTAGTAACATTTCTATATTCTACAGCATTAAGTATGTAGTTGACAATTTCCACTGGGGTATAGAATTCTCCTAATGCCTTTCTAGTATCACGGTCAAAGTATGTTTGATAAAGGTCGCCAAGAGGATCGCCTGCTATCTTAGCGAAATCAAATTTGTAAAGTATTAAAATTAACCTTGCAATGGTTTTGCTGAAGTTCACAAGAGTTGGGTCCTGAATTTCAAGTATTAACTCAGCTGAAGACTTTTTCTCTAATCCCTCAAAAGGTTCATTCCACCAGCTGAAGATGTCTTCCTCAAAAATCGAAGTCACTAATGCATTCTTCATCTCGTTTAAAAGTCTTATAAGGACAATAGGATAGCCAACAGGCGGGATATCTCCCCTTAAACTATGAATCTTCTCTATTACAAACTTTGATATATTGACTCCAGGAAAGTCGAGGTCTTCACAAGCTTTAGCTAGTATGAGCCTAGCAAGCAATGCGTGTGCTGTCTCAAGACAGAACATAAACTTAAAGAGTCCTTCATCATCTTTAAGGAAAGGCTTCCAAGGCTCAGGAATCTTCTCAGGCTTTCTAGCTAAGGATTTACGCCAAAAACCATATGCCCCTTTGAGAAATTTAGAATCAGGATAAATCATATCAAACAGATTCATTAAATCGCGAACAAACTGCCCGAATATTGAGTCCTCAGTAAGCTTAAGAGTCTCATAGAAATTCTCCTTAGCTATATCCTCCTCTAGAGAGAGCTCCTCAACACTGGTTAAATATTGTTTTACGTTATCTAGAGTAGTCAGTTCATATTCAGGCTTCCTTAATTTCTCAAGTATTGTACTACATTGAGCAGGGGAAATCTTGCCTATTTCAACATCTAGAACTCGATCCCAATTATTTTGAATACGTTTGTAGAGGATTATTCGAGATCCGTTTGTTAAAACACCGAAGCGTGCCCTTAAAGGTATAACATATTTCTTCCAGAGTTGATCTAAAGCATCTTCTATCTTCTTATCTGTTGGCTTCTTTGCTTCTAGCACAAATATTACATTCTGATAACCATCAAGAGCGTAAAAGTCAGGCTTTTTACGCTCGCCAGGAATGGGCTTTTGTGATCTCACATCTTTGCCAAATTTCTCGTAACCTAAGGCTGAAAAGAAACCAGATTGGAGCATTATGCCATAAAGTTCATCCTCAGATATGGATGGATCCTCAGAGACCTTTCGGTGAATATATCGTAATGCTTCCTTAAGCCTAGCTATTTCCTGGGACAACGTTGCTAATTGCTTATAATAACCCCTACTCATATTTACTTTCCGATTTCTGAGCTGAAATCAAACCTTCATAGAAGACTCACGCATATACTTTAACCATCTTTCTCTTCCTTCTGAGCTCCAACCATGCTCTAATGCACTGCCCTTTACCATCAAGAACCTTCCTCATACCATTAAGTCACTAGGACATATTCACTTTGAATAAATCAGGACTTTACTTTGTACCTTACCCCCGACCTCTAGGACTACCTCTGCACCTCTTAAATCCTCCTCTGTATATCCTCTAACTTCTTTAACACCCCCTGCTGGAATAGAAAATTCTTCCTCAGCATAAGTTGCACCTATCCCTAATTCTTCTACCCTTGGCAGGCAAAGTGCCTGCAAGCGCTTGTCATCTTTATTTACATAGCACTTACACTTACTCGCTTCTTTATTCCCATAATTAGACAAAATAGTAACGGTTAGCCATTTATTATTGATCTTTTTATGAAGTACTTTCTCTATTCTGACATCTACCCCTTTCTTAAGAATTCCCATCGCCGCTTTCACAATGCTGATAGCAGCTGCCACCTCGCCCAGTAGATTAACCATAGTTCTCCTTCTAATAGGCACAGAAGTGCTATTTAGCTTTTGGATATATAATTCATGTATCGTATAATAAAGTTTGACTTTTGAAGGTACTCTTAATTATAGCCTATTTGCAAATAAAGGAGACTGCATTAACCACATTCGATAACCTTAAAAGTATAAAAGTACTTAAATAAAGTCTATTCTACCTCTTTAAGAGATAAAGAGTGGCAAAAGCTAAGATCATTTATTATGCTCATCCTAAGGAGACATATAGCACATATCTTGAAAACGTTATTGAGAGACTAACCAGAGAGCAATTCGGTGAGATTTATCATATCTATAGATGGTTCATGTTACATGAAGCAGTTAATGGAGACGTCTACAAGGAGTTAAGAAGCATAAAGGAAGAAATGGGGGATCTCGTTAGGGAGTATGGAGTAGAGAAAATTCCTGAACTCGAGGCCAAATATGTTGCTCATGATCTCATGAGAGTCCTTAGGCATGGCATTACTTCTAAGAATATTCTATTTAACCCACGAGTGTTTTCAAGCATCTTACAGGGTGAAATATTTAAGAGCAAAGCTTATCCATCTTTTTGTGAAGGACTAATAGATTGCTGTGATGTTATAGTTACGCATGGATATCCACTTGATGACTACATAAGGAAGTTGCTTGTGGCTTGGCTTAATCTACCAACTTCAGATGAGGCTATGTCTGAATATTGTAGCGAGATACTCACGTTAGTAGATAAGGTAAGGGATATGCTGTGGAGTTCAGGGACGGTAACTGAAATGAAATACGCATCAGAGAATGGGAAAAAGGTTTTCTTTTTGCAAGGCACAAGTCTTCGAAGAGCGACAAATGAGGACGTTAATGAAGTTAAACGTAAGGTAATACCATTTGATAAACATGGGAGATATTTATATAACAAGCTCTGGCAACCTATAGCTGAATCTATTTACCGAACATTAACCATACTTGAAAGAGAAATTACATTAAGATTATGATGATCCCTCTTGAGTTGCTTTCGTGATGCTTCTAGGTCTCTCCAACCATCCTAAATCATTAAGAAAGTAAACTGTAGCAGCTCTAACAGCATCAGCCTTAGATGCAAACAATCCAGCTTCTACAACTTCATCTAATAACTTATCTAGATGCTTTGTAGCTAGCTCTGACAAGTATCCTATCTTGGAAAAGATTCAAAAGTGTTTTCTCCATAGAGGCCAACTCTGTTTTGTACTTGCTCGCTATATCGGAACTACTCTTACGGCTTTGCAGATAAGTGTTGTAATCAACTACTCCACTTTTCTTCCAAGCATCATAACATATCTCAAAATAGTCAGAAATTATCTTAGCTAGTTTTTTCCAGAATACATTATATTCTCTATCTGTTGACCCTTCGCAGAACGCTATAAAGCTCTTCTCCCAGCCTGCTGGTAGTCCACGTCTCAGAGCTTTATACATGATGGACAGGACGTGAAATGATGCTGGATTTTTGAAGACATAGGGTTTATCGAACTTGTGAAATCTTTTTTCCGCTCCTATGTACGTCTCACGAATAAAAGCTCGATGTAGCAGGAATGGTGTGAGACAATCAGATGTAGAAATGTTATGTGGGAAGATATCATCATACAATTCATCAAAGAATGCCTCACTGCCCTTCGAGACTGCAGTTTCTGGGTTTATCCTTACTGCAGCTAAGACCTTAGCAACTTTCTCATTATTAAGCTCACCGTTTTGGTATTCTTTCTTTGCTGCTGGAAACTGTTTGATTGTCTTCTTGAACTCTTCCCCTCGCTTTATTTCGTAGTAATACCCTCTCCTTCTAAATTCTTGTTTAAGCCTTACTTGGACGGGGTCATTAGACTTAAAATCACGATTCCTTACTGGGTTTGAGCTATTCTGATAGAGCGTTATAGCGTTGATAAATTCATGGCTTCGGCTTTCTATCACTCTAACAAGAACGTCTGCGTTTAGCTCTCCCTTAAATAACTGGATACTTTTAACCGTTTGGCAGCCGTTGACTATTTGAGGATTTACCATTCTAATATATTTGTTTTCAACATCAAGATTTGCCTCATCACATAGAATACTTATTCCATTATTATAGTACCAGAAATTTTCTGGATTATTCGCTAGAGTAAGTTGGATAGCCTTATTGCAGCGGTTGCTACCAAGAAAGTTTCTAACGTTTTTCCTAAAAAGTTTGTCCCCATGTTTAGTTACTAAAGCTCGTATTTCGTCTGCAGCAACTGTTAGAACCCAAGCCTTGCTTTGTGGCGTCCTGATTATGTACTTATCAGAATCTTTGTAAGGAAGATGGTAGGGTCCTAAAGGTGGAGTAAAGTCACGCCTTCTATCTTGGAATAGCTGTATTATTCGAGTATAATCGTATAATGAAAATTCTCCAGGCTTAAACTTTAAGGTCTCACGAATCAAACCATCTATCTGCGGAGCTTTTCGGTGGGTTGTGATAAATACAAGCTCTAGGCTATACCCTTTCCTTCTTATGGCTTCAAAAGCTTCATTTAGTAAACGTGAAGAAAGCTGATTTGCCTTAACTATAGCAGAATCGAGTGCTTTTCTATGCTGGAAATAATTTTTTACCGCTGCAAATTGCTTTATGTCCGCTTCACTTAATTGAACTTGTGAACCTGCTCGCTCAAACTTTGACTGTATTATGCAGACGTGTCGTTCGATATGATCTATTAAGACGGCATCTACACCTTTATCGTGGCAACCATCACAAATTGAGTTCAGAATCTTTGCTTTATCATACCCAAATAAAGTTTCTATGAACCAATATACAAAAGCATGGTAATCCTTGATACTGTTTTCATCCTGAATGTCTTCTATCTGCTGAAGCAGTTCATCATAATCCTTGCTAGCCATACTTGGAATTTATGCATTTGAATTTATATGTTTAACTAACCTCGTTGTTCATCCGTTTATTCAGAGAGTGCTCACATTTATGTTCATAATCATTTCAAAGCGATGTTCATAATAATGTTCATATTGATAGCATAACTCTGTTCAAGTATAAGTTCAAACTATTATTAGATACATGAGATTATCTGGATAGGGGTATACCCTCCCCTTTGAACATGAATCTGGGGCGGTCTTTATATGGATCCGAACACCTCTGTGAACAGATAGTGTAAAATGCCTAAACCTTTATCTGAACAGGATAAGAAAAAAGTGATAGAAGGATATTTGAGAGGCTCGTCTTACAGAGATATAGTTGCATCAACAAACACAAGCTTGGGATCTGTATCAACCATACTCAATGAAGCAAAGAGTATCTATCCTGACTTAGAGCAGCTTCGTGAGTTGCGAAGCCAGCTTCCTCAAAATGTGGATATTCCTACATTAAACAAAGCCATAACAACAGTTCTTGAAGCTCAAAGGCAGCTTGGCATTAGTATTGAGAAGATACCTGAATATATTGAAGCTAGAAAGAAGGAGATTGGGGAGCTCTCCGAGCAAAAAGAATCATTAAAGAATGAAGTATCTGAGCTAACATCCAAGCGTGAATCTCTGCAAAGCGAGGTTAAAGAATTATCTGATAGGAAGGCTCAGCTGGGTAATGATATTCAAGAGTATGAAGATGTGAGGAAGCACTTAGCAGAGTATGGAATCGACGTTAAGGATATTGGGAGATTGAGGAAGCTACTTGACAGCATCAATGAGTACGCTTTAGATACTGAAAAATGTGTTTCAGTGATCGAAGAACACGAATCATTATTCAAAGAGATTCAAGGCATAAGAAGTGAGCTTGATGAGCTGACGATGTTCAGAGATGCCCTTCGCTTCTCACTCTCATCACTTGAATATCAGCATGCTCAGGCATCATTGAAGCTGGGGTTAAAGATGAAGGCAATAGAGAGGAGAGAAGCTGAGGTTGGTGAGCTGGATAGGAGTATCTCACAATTAAAGGTAGAAGCGGAGAAGTTGCATGATCGAAAGGAAGCAATCATAGCTGAGACATCGGCTGAAAGGGAGAAGAGGCAGAGGATGCTTGAGGCCTACAAAGCAGAGAGGGATAACTTGAAGAGTGAGGTTGATTCTTTGAAGGTTGAAATCAATGAATTAAATAAGATGATAGATGAGAGAAGTAAGCAAATAGAAGAATTAGATGAACAAGTTAAACATCTGAAGAAGAGCATTGATTACTATGAGCAGAGTAAGACTATTAAAGAGATTGAAACTGAGCTTGATATAGCGAAGTTACGCTTCTTCAACTTGACGGCTAAGGCTATAGAAAGAGAAGATTATAGATTCTTTCAGAGTGTGATTGATAATGTTTTACAGAGGATTTCAAATATTGAAGAGAAGCTAGGGATAAAACGTGAAAGCAATATAATAGCCTTGAAGAGGTAAGCATTTAGCAAGAGATTGACTTTATGATTTTCCCTAATTCCTTTCCTTAAGAAGCTCCGTTCAATGCATCCAGCTATCCTTTGGAGATTCAGCCAGCAAGTTATGAGATTCAAGTACAAGCAAAGTGGGTATAAATCCATCATAATCTTTAAGAAGAAGAACCGACATTACGAAGCTCAGGATAATTTTTGGAAGGAAAAGGTAGCCTAGAAGAATCACGCCAGAGATTCATTGCAATTGGGTTATACCGAATAGGTGATCACATAGCATATCTCTATATGTGTAGAACTGGGGATCGTGTAGTCTATGATGATGGTAGTATAGAGAAAGACGGAAGATCGCATATCTTAGGTACGATGATAAATTTATCTAAACTTCTTGAAAGACATAATTTTGGGCGAAGTGGCTTACCTGAACTTAATAAATTGATTGAACACTTTAAGAAAGTCTATAAGGGTGGCTCATCATGCTGGCTGAATGAGAGTGATCGTTCTAAATTACGTGAAGTAATTCAAAGACTGAAGGGGGCATTGGAAGCTGAGCTGGCATTTGATGTTGAACGAATAGATGACCAGAAGCCACTTAACCATTCCAATGCAATTAAGCCAAGCCGTGGTACGGGAATAGCGTAGTTCATGTTTCAGGTTATGAGGCTATATGCCAGTTCGATGATTTGTATTATGAAGAAATAGGCTTTTAATGCCTTAGTGATCTTATCATTAAAGAAGGTAGCCTATACCTTTTAGTTCAAGAGCTTACCCTTTAATAGCGAGCTGAGCTCTTACTAGCTTCTTTAGCTCTCTCCCTATCCATTAGTTGCTCTCTAACAGATATACCTCATGGTCTTACGATAAGAAAGATAAGAGATTTTTATAAGATAAGTAGCTATACATTAAGAAACATCCGCCATGAAATCATCAAAGCATGGAGGAGGAAGGGTGAGAGTGGGTTACTATGCATAAGGGTAAGCTCTTTGTAAGATATAATCTTCATATGGTTGTTTTCTTCCTATATCTCTAACATCATCAGAGTAGTGCACCTTATCCCAGTATGGGGGATCGGTGATGACTAGGTCCACGCTGTTATCATCTAGCTTTGGAAGCTCTTCTAGACAGTCGCCATGGATAATTTCGGCTCCCACGTGATCTCTTTGATCTTGTCGGCTTTTCGGCTCGTCGGCAACTTCGTCAAGGATCTCTACCATCGGTCTACCATCTTCTATATAGACTCTACAATAACCCATTGCTGTAGCCGTTTCGAGCTTCTCTGTCAAAGTATTTTTAGTGAAGCCATGAGTGTTTTTAAGAATCTTACTCACAGGCAATACTCTTACGCCTTTATCCTTGCAACTTTCAAGGTATGTCTTGAGCCTAGCGAGCATTATATCCATCTCTATGTAAGGCAGTAACTCTTTCTCTTTAAGAAGAAGCGGTTCGATGTATTCAAGCCCTTTACGAAAATCGTCTTCTTCGAGAGTGACACGTGAAGGTAGTGATTTTGACGACAGAGCCGATGAGCCGATTTGCCGACTCCACTCGGAAATAAGACGGTCGAATAGATAAATAGCTGAGACCTTTTCCCAGTGTGTTTCTGCACGTTCAAATGCATTATGCTCAAGTTCATTTTCTTTCTTGAATTGATTTAGAATATGGAAGTACTTGAGATAAGCACTCTCATCATAATCAATTGTGAATCCATTTTTGCTGAAAATTGCCCATAATATCTGCTGTAACTCCTCGACTAATTTTTGAGTATATGGACTAGCCTTTACTTTTGGCTCCCTCACTCCAGTAGGATAGATGATTAAGAGCCTATTGAAGAATCCAGAACCTATCAAGTCCTGAGGAATACTCTCTTTTAACGCATCTACTGTCAAGGCGAATATGCAGGATACGTATGGCTTTCTTACTCTTTTTTCGGGACCAAAGCCACGTGTACCATCGCCTATGGGGCGACAGTCATACATTCGATTATAGAAGCCGTCAGCAGCATACAGGTAAGATTTTTGCTTCACGTTCTTCAAGAAGCGTTGAAACTCGTCCTGAATTAAGATTGCAGACGCTACTCTTTCCTGATCGTAAACGACTTCTGTATCGCCATCTTCGTCTTCAACCTCCTCTCTAAGCATCTCATACAGCTGGTCAAGAATCGCCTGTGGTGTGCCTTCATTTAACATGGCTGTGAATTGAAGGGATTCAAGAATAGATTGTGCAGTAGTCTTCCTAGTCCTAAAGGATGCTCCAGCCACTAGGATGAAGAAATTCATGTGCGTTGGCGTTTCAAAGTTAATTACTGTATTATAACCCAAAGCATAACCAAGTAAGACGAATGCGAATGCCTCTGACACTTCAAAAGGAATATCGCTCTTCATTGCATTTAGCATAATGTATTTCGCTACAAATCCATCTTCACTCCAACCTCTCCTTTTGATGAACTCTTTAGCTCTATCTAGGCGTTTTTTGAGTATCTCATCTGAGGATTTATAAGTTGCTTGGTCTAGTGCTTCTCCATCATCATTTGTTTGTTCATTCCTGTCCTTAACTCCTGAATTTTGACTTTGGCTAGTTTGCTCCTTTTCTGATGGTTTTGAACTATCTTCACTCATATCCACTTACCTCTATGGCTGAATCAAGACGCTGAACCCGTGTAGCAGATACTCCCACTCAGCTTGAGATAAGTAGCCTCTATTGTTACATAGTAAGCAGAGGAATAACCTTGTTAGATCATGCCTGATAATGTCTACCTTCGTTTCTTTTATTAGCTTCCTTAGTAACTGCATCCACTCTGGCAGATGTTGCATGACTTCATCGTCATCCTTTGTGACCATCATTCTTGGCCTCCTTCAATAGCCTTCGAGCGTACTCACTTAGTTTCAAGTTGGCCTCTTTAGCTCTCTCTTCTAACTCACATCGCTCTTGTGCAGTAATTCTAATCGTGAGCTTTTCGCTGCTCTTTTGATCTGCGACCCTAGTCCTGTTTGGCAATTGCTTCCACCTTTTGCCCTTGCATATTGTTAGTGAGTCCTGCTTTGATGCATGTTCTAAGGGCATTTGTCTCATCTAAGACATGCATTATGCAATAGCGAATGAACTCACTGCGGTTCATACTAAGACCTCTTCGACTCGCTTCTACGAGCTTCAGTGTTGTCTCATCGAGATATAGACCTACGCAACCTTTTTTTCATATCTTTCCCCCGACATAAGGTATATTTTGGGGGAGATATGTAGTCTGGTCTTGGACTACCTTGAGTAACTTAGTAGGTGAGGCTTTAGAACTCGACCAACATCACGAGGCCATTCTGAAGGCTCTGGGTAAGCATTCTAATGGTGTGGGTCTTAACCAGTTAGAGGAAGAATATAAAGAAGAATGCAAATCTTTACATATTGAGCCAAGAGGAAGGCAACCATTCATCAATAGAGTTAACTATCTATGCCGGATAGGTTTCATTAAAAGAGGACCAAAGGTGAAAGGGAAAAAGAGGCTCCATCAGCTATCCGAGATCGGGGTTAAACTCTATGGCGATTCCCTGAGGCTTGAAGCATGGACAAATTGGTACACGGCTGCCTTAAATTTGCTACATATTGAGACTGAATGTGGGAAGCTGAACCCTTCAAAAGTAATTGATGAAATCAATGAGTTATCAAGTAAGTTGATCTTATGGTTGGCTAACAAGGCAGCGGTCTCAGTAGTGAGTGGAAACGAGGTCATAAGGAAGTATGTTGAACAAAAGCTCCTTGAGTGCATCAATAAGATTATCAGATGGCAACTATCTGAGACACTTTACCTAAACGAATTCCTTGGCGGTGTGATCAGTGATGAAGCACTTCTCCTTGGACCCATTGCACAATGGTTGGATAAAGCTACTGCAAGGTATAAGGAATTGGCCGAAAAATCAAACTTCAATGCAGATTCAAAGATGTCTCTCCTAACGGACTTTGATACTTTAGAATTCGGTCAGAAGTTGAGTTAAGATTAAGTCCCAAATGGTTGCTAAGCCTGCCTTCTTATCAATATCTTACCACTTGGCAATACTGTTTGAACATCCCATCCATCATCCAAATATTGCTCAAGTTCATCCTCACTTACGATCTTTTTAGGGTCATTCTTGTTGGCTTCAGCTGCTTCTTTTGCTTCCCTGACGAGTTTATACGTCTCGATAGTCTCATACACTTCATTCAAGATTTCATCCACATTAGGACTTCTCCCCAGCTCTTCAGCTAGATTTTTTTCGATCTGCTTTACATCAATACCAAAGAGCCTTCCCAATTTACTTACAACATTCAATTCTGTCTCCTTAGCAACCTCTTTAGCTGTGATCTCAGCTTTCGATTGAATCAGAAACTCTGAGGCTCTTTGATAACCATTTCTCATCTCTCTCAGCAAATCTTCTGGTAGTATTCCTTTGCCTATTGTATATCTTCTTTCAATGTCTCCAACATGGCCCATGAAGAATACTCGAAAGTCCTTCGATATTGCTCCATTATTCTCTGCTATCAGCATTTGAGTATCAAAATATGCTCTTAACACATAGGGTCGCCAATTAAAACCTGCTCTTCTTATCGCTCTCCTAATTTCATCCCCAATGTTAGCTGTAGTGACAAACCCTGAACCTTGCTTCCTTTCAGTAGCCTTGATTAATGGACTCTCTTTAGTAAGCTTCTCCCCTCTACCAATTCTTTCTTTAAGGTAATCTATAACAAAGCTACATCCTTTTTCATTTAAGTAAGTGAAATATTGATGCCTAGCCTTTGATAGCTCTCTTCTTACAATAACTCTAGCTGGAATCTCAGTAAAATGCGGATTACTATTTAATTCTAAGTCTGGGAAATCGCCTAACCTTAATCCATCAGTGCCTGAATAGTTGCCTAGACTCTGTAATCTCAAACCACCATAGCATATTAGGGCAATAGATACTTTAGCCCTTAGATCTCCAGCTGCTAGGATTTGATCAATCTCTGAGGGCTTAGGTACTCTTTCTTTAGCTAGAGTTACAGCTGTTCCTGAGTCTTTTACTTTGATCTTTCTCTTCAATTCGATTTCATTGTGCCTCAGCCAAGACTTTACGCCCTTCACTATTCCCTGTATGTAATCTGGTGCTTTATTCTCTGACTCAAGCTTTGTTACAGTATCTTCAATCATGTCTTGAATCTTCTTTCTTGGTAGCTTGATCAATTGCTTTGGATTTGTATTATTAAGTTCGCAGAAGAATGAAAGCCTTCTTAAAGCTACTTCAGCAGTTACCTTACTTCCTCTAGCTACATTATTATACCATCTTCTAATATCAGGATCTTGGAGTAAGATTTCTTTTTTCGACAAAGTCCTCCCCCTAATATATAAAATCCTTATTTAAAAGTATTTGGGTAATATTATAAAGCGGGCCTGGTGGGATTTGAACCCACGACCTACTGGTCTCTCCATCAAATTTAAGAGCCAGCCGTTATAGGATAACTCTCTACCTGGCTGAGCCACAGGCCCATCTTCAAAGAGAAAAACCTCTTATTTAAAATTACTACAAAGCACTTTTCACGATGTTTATAGGTAGCTTGATTATTGAATAAATTGAGTTAAGATGCTATTTTTCATAGGGTTAGGATTGCACGGAGCAAAAGGAATATCGTTGATCGGTCTAGAAATTGCAAAGAAGGCTGAAAAGGTCTATCTGGATGTTTACACAAGCCCTATTGCAAAAGAAGATGTAGATTCTCTTAAAGATTTGACAGGTAATGAAATAGTAAAAGTTGGTAGAGATTTCATCGAAGATGGACTTGAGATCATAAATCAAGCAAGGCAAAAAGATGTAGCTTTAATAGCATCGGGAGACCCTATGGTGGCAACCACTCATCTAGATTTGAGACTAAGGGCTGAAAAACATGGCATAAAAACTCATGTAATACATAATTCCTCGATTCTCTGTGCTTTGCCTGGTGAGACTGGTCTTCATGCTTATAACTTTGGCAAAACAGTAACGTTAATGAAATCAGGATTAACCCCAAGTTCTACAGTTTATGAAGTTATCCATGAAAATTTAATTCGAGGTCTTCATACAATAATACTTTTAGAGTATGATTTTTCTGCTGGATTTTTCCTCAAGCCTAATGAAGCTTTGGAATCTTTGCTGAATATGGAGAGAGATTTTAGGCAAGGCATATTCGATGATGAAACTTTTGTGATAGTGGCATCAAGAATTGGTAGCAATTCTCAACTTTTGCATGGTGGAAAGATAAGAAGTTTAATCGACAAAGATTACAGCGAACCTCCTCACGCGATCATAGTGCCAGGAAAGCTTCATTTCACAGAGATGGATGCTTTGAAAACTTTACTGAAGATAAGTGAAGATCAAATCACCGATAATTCTTCTAAAGTAAAAATCTTGGCTGTAAGTATGGTCAAAAGATATGTATTGAATACTAGAAAGGCTTTGTCGAAAGCTAGAGAGAGAAGTAAGGTTGAAAAGAAGAACTTTGATGATCTTTTTGAGAATATTGAGTGCTATATATCTGATGCAGAAAGATTTCTAAATATGGGTAAGTTCGAATTGGCCATACTGAGCATAGGCTATGCAGAAGGTCTTTTAGACTCTCTTAGGTTCATCAAAGAACTTGAAATAGAGTGGTGATAGAATCTTAGCATGCTGTTTATAGAGATTAATCGATTTAGATTTATGTATAGTTAATATTGGAGTTGAGGAGGGAAAATGCAAGAGCCATACAAACATTTACTCATGAAGATTTATTCAAATACATTACTCAAAATAAAAAATACTCTAGAAGTATTGGCAAAGGATTTGCATCTAAAAGAAGATTACGTGAGAGAGTTATGCGATTCGATGAAAGAACAAGGCTTAATTTTAGAATCAGAGGGCGAGTTTAAGCTTACTAGTCTTGGAAGATCGGAGATCAAGGTAATATTTACTGGCGGAGTTTTCGATATAATACACCCTGGTCATGTCTTCGCTCTGTCCTCAGCAAAGAATCTCGGCGATGTCTTGGTAGTAGTAGTAGCAAGGGACAAGACAGTTATCAAGAACAAAGGGCATAGCCCTCTCAACAATGAAGAGAAGAGGTTGGAGTTAGTTAAATCACTAAAGTTTGTAGACGTTGCTCTATTGGGCGTTGAGGGTGCTATATTTGAGAGTATTGTAAAAGTGAAGCCTGACATAATCGCTTTGGGTTATGATCAGAAGCATGATGAATCAGAATTGGAAAAAGAGGCTAAAAAGCGTGGACTATCTATAAAGTTCGTGAGGCTTGGGACAGAGATGCCGGATATTAAGAGTTCCAAGATAATTGAGAATAGAAAAGAAATCATAAATGAGTTCTAGGCTTTGAAGCTTCTAAAAAGACCTTGACTTTGACTTTATCTCCATCTTTCAAGTTCAACTCCTTTCTAATGTTTATTGGAGATATTACCTCTAAAACTGAATCATCGTAATGTGATCTTTCAAAGATTCCTACTACTCCTTCTACTAGATCGTTAATAACTGCCATAAAGCATTTGGCTCCACCATAGGTTCTATGCTCATCTTTGAAGCTATCTATACTTATGCCAGAATAATGCTCTAACTCACGCCTCAATTTCCTATCTTTTATAGATGTGAGTTTTAGGTTCAAAGTTCCAAGATATGGATCGAAACCAAGTTTATCGATAAATTGTCTTCTATAACCCTCTAAGGATACATAATAAGAACCCTCTCCAATACCTGAGAAAAGTTCACCCTCAATTTCGATTGTTGATGGAGGTGCCTCCAGAACTTCTTTCAAGGCTAAGTAAAGTCTCGCAAGCTGATCCACCCCTTTTTCAGTAAGTTTTATGCTAAATTGGCGGTCACTCTTGAACCTCTCAATATAACCTTCGTTCTCCAACTCTAATATATGCTTAGAGGCAAGCTGTTGAGACTTCCCTATTCTCCTTGAGATTTCTGTTGTTGAGACTTTAACAGGGCTATCTTTCGCTCCTAAAGATAAAAGCTCGATGAGTATTGGTATATGTGCTACTTTTAATCCAGATATTCGATCTATTATCTTATTCTTATCCTTCAATCTATTCATCATCATATCATGAAGCTTATTTACCTTCCTTTAAAAGAGATTTTGATGAGCGATGAGCTAACTCTAGAACCTTTATTAGATTCTTGTATTCCTGCTTGACTATATTAATTGAATCCTCGACAGTTAACTTATGCCCAGGACTTGCGAAATAGATCTTACCTGTCTCAGGAACTCTAAAAGCTATTCCAACTACAGAGTCGTCTAACAAGATTGGAGCGATGATACCTTCGAAAGGTCCTATCTTCCCAACTAAAAGGGACTTGGCAATGCCAAGAGTAGGAGTCTCTAAAGCGAGTCCCACAAAAACAGCCAGCCCTGCTCTTCTTGGATGAGCTATGCCATGTCCATCGACTAAAAGCAGATCTATCTTTTCTTTAAGAGCATTAATTGCTGAAATCACAAGAGGGGCTTCACGCATGAAAAGATAGCCAGCTATGTAAGGGAAAAAGGGTTTGCCAATATATTTTGCTGACTCTATTACTTTCTTTTCTGAGCAACTCCATATTACTGCTGCAGCCGCCGCTTTTTTACTATAAGATACGTCTACTGCACAAACGTTATTGATTTTATCCTTACCTAAGTTCTCAAGTTTATGTGCTTTTGCTATGATCTCTTGTATTCTGTCAAGCAGACTCAGTGTTGCCTTGTCGACTTCCATAATATCGATAGGATTCTTTACATTGATAGCTTTTAAGATTAGCCTCTTCCAGCCAACTTGACACCAGTTATGGCAGCAGCATCAACTGTAATAGCCCTAAGGTCCTCTAGTTCAAAGTTTCTAACATCTGTCTTCCCAGCCAGCTGTGCCAGCATTTCAAGCTCTTCCATAGTAGCTCTTAGATAATTCTCAACTCTTATTGCAACAACATCCACTTTCAACCTCTTCCTCAAATTAGGGTCTTGAGTAGCTATTCCTCTCGGACAAAGACCAGTGTTACATAATCCACATACAGTGCATCCCATAGATATAAGAATTGACGTGGACATGGCTACAGCATCAGCTCCCAAAGCCATGGCTTTTGCTATATCCGCACCATTTCTTATCCCACCTGATATTACCAAGCTGACTTCATCTCTAAGACCTATTTCCTTTAAAGCTCTATTTGCTTCTACTAGAGCTGGAAGGGTTGGCATTCCTGCCTGCTCAAGAACAATCTCTGGTGCAGCCCCTGTACCTGCTTGTTTACCATCCACCACAACTATGTCAGCTCCAGCTTTGGCTGCTATCTTTACATCATCAGATACTCTACCTGCTGAATACTTGACCATTATAGGCACTTTCCAATCTGTAACTTCTCTTAACTGCTCTATCTTCATCTTCAAATCTTCAGGACCTACTATGTCTAGATGGCGCGCTGGGCTTATAGCGTCTGTACCTATAGGTATCCCTCTAACGTTAGCTATCTCCTCGCTTACTTTCTCTCCCAATAATAGTCCTCCTTGCCCCGATTTGGCACCTTGACCTATCTTTATCTCAACAGCGTCTGGAACAGGGAAAACTACGCTAGCATTAGAAATACTTCAAAATTTTGAACCAGTTGACTGTATTTACTTTTCAACAAAAACTCCACCAAGCATCCTTTATGAGTATCATCCCTGGCTTAAGGGTAAGATAGTTCTAGGCCCAGAAGAGATGCGATTTTTGGAAACACGGTAAGAAAGTCCTGAAAGGCTCTTAAATAGACTTCGAGATCAATTGCTGAAGATGGAGCGCCCCTTTCTTGTAGTCGATACCTGGGACGCTATGGCTATGAATCATGAAGAGCAATTACGAACAGCGAAAGCCATCATGATGACGACCTACGTAACGAATGGTAGGACAATATTGGTAGAAGAAACAAAGGAGACATCTTTTCTTGATTTTCTGGTGGATGGTGTTGTTAGCCTTTCTTCCATGGATGTTTATGGTGAAGCTGAGGCTGGCAGAGTCTATGAGGATCGCCTCGAAAAAAGAACTGCAAGAGAGATGGAAATAAAGAAGTTAAGAGGAATAAGAATCTCGAACAAGAAATACACATTTACATTAGAGGATGGGCGGTTTAGATCTTTTCCTCCTTTTTTGAAGACCTATCTGTCAAGCCAGCGAAGATAAAAGACCCTACTAAAGAGAGAATTTCATCAGGAATTCGTGATCTTGATATGATCATCGGTGGTTTCAAAAAGGGGAGTTTTAACTTGTTCGAAGTTGAGCATAGTGTGGATATGAGGTATCTACAGATACATGCACAAATCGCTTGGAACGCTATCATGAATAATAGAAGTGTGATAATAATTCCTTCCATAGGCGAAATATATCCTTCTAAGTTATCGAAAGAGGTTGCATTGCATCGTCCTAGTACCAATGACTTTGAGAGTGAAATAAAGACTTTGAAAGAAATCGCATAAAAAAGTTCGATTCTGGGCATCTTAAGAACGGTTTAGTCATTCTTTTTGGTTTAGACACATTTATTAACAGATTTGAATCTGACAAGACACTTACTATAGTTGAGGCTATCATCAATTATGCACAAGAAAGTAGAACTAACATCATTGGGACGATAAAACGTGGCATGGAATTCTTAGGATACATTACACATGTGGTAGATTCTCACTTTGTATTCAAAGACCTTAACAATGCTCTTGTCATCTATGGGATGAGACCTAAGACTGGTCTTTATGCAGTTGACATAATCGAAAAACAAGTCAAAATAATACCGATCGTTTAGGGAATTAACCTCGAATTATAAACTTGGCATAAAGGCCTTAAGCAAACCAACTAGATTAGCGAAGAAAAGCGACCAGAAAAGGTAATATACTAGTTAGAGCAAAAAATTGCGAAAATTGGAAAAACTCAATCTATTTTCGGTAGCGCAAAAGCAGTTAGATCAATGCGCAAAAATTCTGAATTTGGATTCAAATACACATGAAATACTTCGAGTCCCGATGCGTGAGATTCATGTATCATTACCCGTTCGCATGGACGATGGTTCTATCAAGGTATTTCGAGGCTTCAGGGTTCAATATAACGATGCAAGAGGCCCGACAAAGGGAGGAATTCGATTCCATCCTGAAGAGACGATAGATACTGTGAGAGCCCTTGCGGCTTGGATGACATGGAAATGTGCTCTTCTTGACTTACCTCTTGGAGGAGCGAAAGGCGGAGTTATATGCAATCCCAAACAGATGTCTCAAGGTGAGTTAGAGCGTTTAAGTAGGTTGTATATAGATAAGATATGGCAATTTATAGGTCCTGAAAAGGACATCCCAGCACCTGACGTTTACACGAATCCTCAAACAATGGCTTGGATGATGGATGAGTATTCAAAGATTGTTGGGAAGAATCAATTCGGTGTGATTACAGGCAAACCTCTTGGCATTGGTGGTTCTGCAGGGCGCGACGATGCAACAGCACGGGGTGGCTTGTACACCGTCCGCGAGGCAGCAAAAGAATGTGGCATAGACCTTAGGAAAGCCACTGTTGCCATACAAGGCTACGGGAATGCTGGATATAACGCCGCTTCTTTATGCAAAACTCTTTTCGGTTCTGAGATAGTAGCTATTAGTGACAGCAAAGGAGGAATATTCAGCAAGAAAGGTCTTGATCCAGAGGCAGTCCTTGAACATAAGGCTAAGACGGGTTCAGTAATCAATTTCCCAGATACTAGGCCCATCTCGAACGAGGCTCTCTTGGAACTTGACGTAGACATACTTATTCCGGCAGCTTTAGAGAATGTTATTACCGATTTGAATGCCCCAAAAATTAAAGCGAAGATTGTTGCCGAGTTAGCCAACGGACCGACTACGCCAGAAGCAGACGATATTCTTTACAAGAAAGGGGTTCACGTTATACCCGATTTCTTGTGCAATGCTGGCGGAGTTACAGTTTCATATTTTGAGATGGTGCAGAACTTCTACATGTATTATTGGGAAGAAAAAGAAGTTCATGAACGCTTAGATAAAAAAATGACCATCGCTTATCATTCAGTATTAGATGCCTCTAAAGAGTACAGCATAAACATGAGGCAGGCTGCTTACGTAGTCGCTGTCAAACGTGTAGTTGAGGCAATGAAACTTCGAGGCTGGGTTTAATCGCTGATGAGAATTAGTCGACTATAATCAGGCTATTTACTTTTTGATGAAAGCTTCTTAGAAAGCTTCTCCATGGACTTTATTATCTTAGACCTTCTTGTCTCTTCAGTGACTGCCGATCGAGTATCTTCTATCAGTATTCTTGCTACGTCCAACTTCCTTCTTATGCCTTGAGCCAAATGATCATAGACTGCAAAAGGTAGTAGAAGAATGTATAAGCGTTCCATGATGCTGAAGAGCATAGAAGCCTCGCCACTCTTTCCTCTCCTAATCTCATCATATATTCGCCTTTTTATCTCTCCTATAGTATCTAATAAACCAAGAAGGTAAGAGACGTTTGTTACCTTAAGCTCTTTGTATGATGGTATTGATTTCTTCATGGCTATAGAATGAAGGGCAGAAGCCTCAACGTACTCTACCTCAGGTGCTATAAGGTATCTATGCAAATCATCAGTTCCAACTTTTCTTAACTCTTCTAACAATGCTCTAGCCGAATTGAGTTTAGAGCTTGCTTCATCCAAGTTCATTAAGTGGATGTTAGTTATGGCTTTGGCAGACAGGGATATAACATCTCTAGATTCACGCAGTATCCTCTCACGCTTTTTCTCAATTTCATCAAGTTCTTTCGATATGTCTAGAAGAGATTCCTCGATTTGCTCTACATTCATGCAAGAATCTTAGAATAGGTGAATAAAATAGGTTTTGCTAATTAATGAGCAATGGTCTGGCTCTGCTCTCTTAGAAATTGTTGTAGATAGTAGATTCCTCCAGCTCCTTTTCCGCTAGATCCGCTAAGTTTCCATCCTACGAATGGCTGTGCTCCTACCATGGCTCCTGTTGTAGCTCCTGCCTTCCTATTCGCATACACTACTCCTGCTTGAATCTCATCAAAGAATTTCTTTATCTCCTTCTCATCCTCAGAGAAGATGCCAGCTGTCAAACCATAATCTACATCGTTGGCCAGCTTTATTGCCTCATCAAGAGAATCGACTTCGGCCACACAGAGTATTGGCACGAAAAGCTCGTTCTTAAACAATTCATGATCTTTTGGGAGACCATCAACTATTGTAGGTTCAACAAAGTAACCATGCTTGTGCTTTTCATCGGTCAGAACTCTGCCTCCTGTTAGAATCTTTCCATCTCTCTTCGCAATTTCAATGTAATTCTGGTAATTTCTGTAAGCTCTCTCGTTTATTAGCGGACTTACAAAACTATCCTTTAGAGTTGGGTCGCCTATCACGAGTTCTTTTGTCCTTTTTACAAGCCTCTCAACAAAATCTTTCTTTACTCTTCTATCAACGTAAACACGAGAACAAGCGCTACATTTTTGACCGCTGTAACCAAAGGCTGCTCTTACTACTCCTTCAACAGTTTTATCCAAATCTGCTTTCGATGTTACTATGGTTGGGTTCTTACCTCCCATCTCTGCTATAAAGGGTCTTGGACGTTCATTACTAAAGATTCTGTACGAAGATACGCCCACATCCCTAGACCCTGTGAAGACTATTCCTTGCACATCAGGATTATTCACTAATTCAGCCCCTACAGTATCTCCAGAACCAGATACATAATTGAAGACTCCTTTTGGCAATCCTGCCTCATGAAGAATCTCACAAATCTTAAAGCCTGTTAGAGGCGTATCACTAGATGGCTTGAACACAACAGTATTGCCTGTTATTAAGGCTCCCGAACTCATGCCAACGGCTATAGCAAAAGGGAAGTTAAAAGGTGAAATCACTCCCCAGACCCCATAGGGCTTCATAACGCTCTTCGCTTCTTCATTAGGGTAAGCCTTCCCCATCATTTTTTCATAGCCTTTGTTTACCTCCATCTCCTCACAATAATATCTGATCAAATCTATGCCTTCATCCACATCTGCCACTGCTTCAAATCTGTTCTTCCCATTCTCTAGACTTATGATTGCGGCTAGTTCATATTTTCTTTGAGAAGATAAGTCTGCAGCCTTTCTAAATATCTTCAATCTCTCATGGTAAGAAATTGAACTCCAAAGTGGGAAAGCTCTCTTCGCAGCCTCTATGGCCTTCTTCACATCTTCCTTTGTCCCTTTTTGGAAGTATCCTAAAACTATCCTTTTATCAGATGGGCTTGTCTTGGCGAATTCTCCTTCTTTAGAGTAGACTTCTTTGCCGTCTATTATGTTTGGATACTTTTTACCAAGCTCCTTCTTAACCTTCTCTAAAGCCTCTTCATAATTCCTATGGAACTCTTCAGCCTTGCCAGAGTTCGAAGCCTTGAACCATGTAAGTTCGTTCTCAAATACCATTCGAATCACCTAACCTCATCTCAAGCCTTACTTAATTCTTTCGCTCTTTCGCTCGCTCTTATTACAGCGTCTATAAGGGCTGCTCTAACTCTTCCTCTTTCGAGCTCTATCAATCCTTCTATCGTTGTACCGCCTGGCGTGACTACCTTATCCTTGAGCTTTGCAGGATGTTCCCCGGTTTCTACAACCATCTTTCCAGCTCCTAAAGTAGTTTGAGCACTAAGAGTCATGGCAACGTCTCTAGGTAAACCTAGTCTAACTCCAGCGTCGCTTAATGCTTCTATTATCAGATATATGTAAGCAGGTCCACTCCCAACCAATCCGGTTACAGCATCAAAGTATTTTTCATCGAGAATGATTACCTTTCCCAACAAGCTAAGAACTTCTTCTACATCTTCCAATTTCTCTTTTGGAGTATTATCTGAAGGGCAAATGGCCATCATACCTTCTCTCACAAAGCAAGCAAGATTCGGCATTACTCTTATTATCGGAACATCTTCTGGCAGGTTCTTTTTCATAAAATCTAATCTTATGCCTGCGGCTATGCTCACTAGAGTCTTTTCAGCGGTTATCTTTTTTCCTATACTCTCAAGAACATCCTTTACATTGTAAGGCTTGACAGCTATTATTATTAGATCACTATGCTCTACCAATTTTTTTGCATCATCAAAGCATTCGATGTGATAAGTATTTTTGATGTATTCGCGGCGTTTTTCTATTATTTCTGAACCATATACATCTTGAGGAGAATATGCCTTTGACTTGAGGAAACCTGCGATTAAGGCTTCTCCCATGTTTCCTGCTCCGATTATTCCTATCTTTCTGATTTTATTCAAGCGATATCCCAACTACGATAAGATATTCAAGAACTTATAACAGATATTAAAACTTTGACCAATTGTTTGTTAATTTCTTATCATGCTTCTAAAAGAGCCTTCTCCCTATAAAGGGACTTTCCATCTGCGCTTGTAATGTTGAAGAGACAGAAAGGTATAAGCCTCTTATCAGGGGTTACTACGTGTATGCAGCACTCTTGGACCCTCTCTAGTTCAACGTTCCATACATCCTGAAAAGCCATGGTTGAGACGGTCAAGTAATTCTTTGACATCCTCTCTATGAGGTCCATCCAAGTCCCTGGTTCACAACCACATAATGATGGATCATCTCCTAAGCCCAATTGCTCCATCATGGATTCTTCTTGGAACTTCCAAAGATCTTTGATCGCGTCACGAGTCTTCTTTGATACGTCTTCAATATTGCATGATGGGCAAGAAGTATTGCTTGTAAGTGGCATCAGTTTACCATTCTCCAATACAACAGAGTAACTCCTGGCATCACAGTGCACATTAGAACAAGAAGTGGGTGTAAAGTTCTCAACTCTCAATTCCCCTTCAGTCTGGGTCTCTATGGCTTTGAGGATGTCTGGCACGGTCAGTCTGGCTTCGTTATCTGGCATGGAAGGGTATCTGCCAAAATAACTTAGAGGCTGAAAATGAACGCCATTCACTGTAGGAACCCATTTCTTCGCAAAGCGTATTATGTCTCCAATCTGATGATAGTTGATCCCTTTTTCGATTACAGGCACGAGAACTACGCCCATCTCTAGCTTTGAGCAATTTTCAAGAGCCTTAAGTTTGGCATCGAGAAGATCGATACCACACCTTTTCTCGTACACATCTTTGGTCAAACCATCAAAGGAAAAGTAGAGAGCATCAACTCCTTTCTCTTTCAACTCTCTAAAGTAGTCGAAGTCCTTACCCAGTCTTATGGCATTTGTATTCAACTCTATGTAATCAATACCCATCTCTTTTCCCATGGCTACTATCTCTGGGAGATCATCTCTTACTGTCGGTTCACCGCCGCTTATTTGAACACAGATTGGCTTAGGACAGTTTTGCAGCAATGTATCATACATTTCCTTGATAGTTTGAACGTCTGGATGATAGTCATAGCTCTTGGCACTTGCAAAGCAGTAAGGACAATTTAGGTTACATCTATTCGTGACTTCCAAAACTGCAACACAAGTCCTCTGCTTGTGAACAGGGCAAAGCCCACAATCGTTTGGACAATTATCTTTAGAATCAGTGATTGCGTGATCAGGTTTCTTCCTTTTTACATCAAACCTTGATCTGTCTAGATAAGAAGTTAATCCTCGCCAAATAATAGTCTTGAAGCTTCCATGGTCTGGGCAAGATTTTTCAAGAAAAACATCATTGTTTTCGGTAACTTTCTGAGCAGGAATCCTCTTCAAGCATACTGGACAAAGACTCTCTGTTTTGCCTATCAGCATATCAGCAATAATTGATTTTAAACCTTAAATACTTTTTAGAGAACAAAAAGTGAATTTATCTTCGCATAGTGTAGCAGAAAAGCTTTCTTACCTGAAGGGGCTTTCACCCACATCCTTATAATACTCTAAGAGCACAGTATTAGCCCTTTTGGCTACTCGCCTTTTTTCAAACTTTGAATAAACGATGCGCAAGGTTCTTAGATCCCATTCAGTATCACATTTTGGACACCTGGCAAGCTCACAGCCTCGGACACTATCTGGGCAACCTTGGCAGCTTATGGCTCTGGCCCATAGTAGACTGAACTCAGCGTTGCACTCAGGGCACTTTACAAGCCTTGCAGTCCTCCAAACCATGCCAGTAGGGTCGATCTGATTCATGCAAGTAGGTGTCTCATAAAAGGATCTATGAACATCAAAGTCTTTTCTTGTTTCTTCATATCGCTTTCCTAGTTGGGAGGTTTTCATAACTGATCATTATTTATGATAAATATATTTAAAGCTATCTAAAAAGGTTCTGATACATATTCATGGCATAAATTAACGCTAGGAGCGGGGTTTTTAGCATTTTATGTGCAGATTAGCATCGATTTAGAATTATTCTGATTCATGCCGAGAATATGCATCAGCACCCTTAAAAAAATAAAGGGTGAGCGCCTTACGCTCTCTTCTTTTCGAAGAGCATTTCAGCTACAGCGACGGGCTTTGCTGCTATATCCTCTTCAATGTAACTATCTTGGCACTTAGGACATGTAAGAGTTGGAGCCATTCTAGTAACGTTCATGTACTCCAGATCGTACTGTCCACGAACGGTTGGACAGTTATCCTTTACACACCACCAGTCCTTTACCTCCTCTGGCATTGTATAGACTAGATTCTTCATGCGCATCTTATGACTGTAGACCTTCTTTATCGCATACGCTGTTACTGGCTGTGCTCCTGGAGCAGCTGGAGCATAAATAACATATAAGGTCAAGTTATCCATGATCTTCTTCGTGAGGTTCTCTCCTGTAACTTTGTTGACGAGCTTTGTCTTCTTGTCTTCTGCATCATAAACTAACTTCTTGCACATATCAGCGGAGATGCCCTTTTGGGCTAGGGCATCTTCAACTTCTTTTGGAACTACAACATCTATCATTACCATTTTTTCTCACCATGTCCCATAAGTTCCATAATCCTTACATGCCTTTACCGCTGCTAGAGTGCAACCTGGGTTAGTGATCAACGGGGTCTCACAAGTGGTTCCTAGTATGCATCCTCTAGGTGAATCCCTTCCAGCAAGGAGTTGCTTCTTACTTTGTTCATAAATAAAAGCGAAGTTTGGCTCTATCATTCTTTTCCCATCTATTACAGCGAGTATAGTCATTCTGTTACCAAATTCCTTCTTCAACAGATCTGCTGGAAAGACATCGTCACCATGGTATCCTATATGTATAACTGTGAAAGGCGTGGTAATTACATCCCTCCACATTGTATAATCCCTTGAGTGATCTCCACAAAGATGGTACCATAGCTGAGGACCACCACCACCTGCGAGCGCTCTTCTTACGAAATCTCTCTGGTGATCGAAGGAGAACTCCTTTATATACTTTGGAGGAAGCACAGTAGAGTTGGCTAGAACGCTGCCTATTACCATCATGTCGAATCCATACTTATCTGCTGTAAGAGATGCTCCACTTGCACTCGTATAGGCAAGGGAATCTAGAATCTTATGGCATGCTTTAGGCTCTTTTCTAGTCCAAATGATGAATTTCTCAGGTCCTACTAATTCTGCTGCCATCGAGAACAGACAGAAGACGTTGTGCATAGGTAGCATCATATCAGGGATGTTGGCCTTTTCATAGTCAAAAGCTCTCCAATGTAATTCAGTAGTCTTGCATTTTTCTGGCGTTAAATCTTCCTTCTCAAACTTTGGAAGTTTGTCAGCATCCTCAGGGCTCTTTATAACTCTATCTCCCACTACTATCCATGGAAGCGTATTGGTCACTTGTAGCTTGGCCCCGTACTTCTCCAAGAATACGTTGGAGTAGAAGAAGTGGGCTACTGGTAGAAGGTCGAATAACTCATTGAAGTATGCTACGCAATGGACAGCTATCTCAGGAGATTCATAGAAGTCTTTGTTAGTGAAGCCTAGTAAGGTGGTTGCGTGTGCCATGACTATTGGATCAAAGTCTATCCTGTCCTTGAATACATCTACGAAGGGAGAAGCAAAGCGTGTCACAGAACCTGTGTGCCATTTCTTATGAGACTCAGTGTCATGTGATATGAAGTGTGAAGGTAGTTTATCGATAGGTACGGTAGGTTGATAGCTCATATTCTCTCGATAATCCAGTAAGATTCCCTTTATATAAGACTTATGGATTAACATTGTTATTGCTAGATCAGTTGCTTTAGCCTTTTCTTTGCATAAAAGTATGTTCTTCTGCTTATCAAACCGTTTCGAAAGTCGTCTTCAAGAACGGTCGAAGCCAAATTAGTCCCTTTTAATTCAAGATATTTTTGAATTTTGCTTTTTCTGCCAGGCTTAGAGTCCAACTTCTGCACAATGTTCAAAGCTGGTTCCCTTTCGATTATGATGAGATTGTAAATCCTTTCGAGTATCATAGTGAAGGCTTTCTCTCCCAACCTCTCCAAAAGCCTTCGAAACATATACTCTAACTTTCTTTCCAAGTGCAAAAATATTCTTGCATCTATCTTATTAAACTTTGTTATTTCTTGGCTCTCTAAAGGTTGAGGTCTTCTTGGCTCGTCTCCCAACGTATATTTGGCATTACTATGAACTTCTCTAAATATGGATGATAGGGGTAGTGTGCTGAGTGCTCAGTTGCCTTTAATCCTTCGACCAACTGCTCTGCAAATTCTGCAGGAAAGGAGAAGATCATCTCATTTTCTTGAACATATCCAAAGACTCTATCTCCTGTGCAAGGTATCTCCAAATTGGGTTTATTTGTAAGAATAGCCTTTGCAATGCTAGAGCAGACAGATGCCTGACCAACGGTACTGGCTTCTACACTCTCCCCAGTATGATAAGCAGAGGCTATTATCAGCCTAAGTGCTTGTGCTGGAGATACATATACTACTATTACCTGAGGTTCAACAGGGGTTGCTTTGAGGGGCGCACACATAATGACTTCATATTTTTTCCCTTCTTTCCCAAGCGTGACAACGGATTGTTGTAGTTTCAATGCAGCTTCCTTATCTTTTACAAAATCCAGGTAAATAGATCCATCAAGAAACCTTTCAGGAGTCCTTATTAATCCGAGGCACGCTGCCCCCCAAACACAGGCTATGTTCTCTCTAAAGGTATAGATGGCATTAGCATCCTTGCTATATCTTACTATAGGTATCATCTGGCAAATATTGGTCCTTCTCCCGACGTATTTGAGAGTTGCGAGATTACGTATGTCCTCTCTTCCCTTAAATAGTGTTATGGCAACTGGATTCGTTGACAAGCATGTGTATTTTCTAATAGAGTCAGAGACTTCTTCCCACTTCAAATGGGGACACTTAATTGGACTAATGTCTATTCTTGTATTTTAATCTTTGGATATCAGTATGGCTATGTGGTAAAGGTTAAAATAAATAATGTTTTTATTCTTTGTTTGACATGCCCTCTTTGAACCCATTCGAAGAATGGGTACACCAGCGCATCAGAGAAAGAATCAATTCGGATGAAATTACTAAGAGTGACCTTGAAAAATACAAGTTAAACAAGCTCAAGGAGATGGCTCGATACGTTTACGATAGAAGTCTTTTCTACAAGAGACTTTTCGAAAAGAATAGAATAAAGCCTGAAGAAATAAATTCTTTTGAAGACTTCAGCAGAATTCCCTTTACAACAGCCAAAGATGTGTTAGATAATCCATACCTCTTTTTGTGCATAACTCAAGACGGCATTCTAAGAGGATTTACAATAGAAGAAGCGAATGGAAAGTTCAGAAGGATTTTCTTCACAAAGGATGAGCTCTTGAATATAATAGGCTCTATCTCTGCAGCTTTTAAGATGCTGGGAATAAATGATAACGATATAGTTCAAATCGTTTTCCCTTTCGAGGCTCAATGGGGCTGTAACTACTTAGTTGAAGAGGCTGTAAGGTTGGCAGGAGGGGAAGTTGTTTCGACAGGATCGATAGACTTCGAAGAACAAATGCAAAAGATCTTCAATATAAAGCCCAAGATGATAATTGGCTCCAATCCATACTTAGTAGATATGACCAGGGCCTTAGCTTCGAAATATGATCTTAGAAAGGCAGAAGTTAAAACAATCTTACTGAGCAGAGGTTGCGACTTTCATCCTTTCACTAAATCGATTAGAGAAGAAATTGAGAAGGCATGGGGCTGTAAAGCATTGGACCATTATGGAACTATGGAAGCAGGCATGGCTAACGCCATAGAATGCTCTTATCAAAGTGGTCTTCATATCAACGAAGCTGATTTTTACTATGAAGTTGTCGATGTGAAATCGAAGAAGCCTTTAGCATTAGGGGATGAAGGAGAATTGGTCTTCACTACTTTGAGTAGAACAGGGATGCCTTTGATCAGATTCCGTACAAGAGATGTATCATATCTGATAGACAAGAGTTGCAAGTGTGGAGTATCTACTCTTAGAAGTATGGCAGGAATAAAAAGGAAGTTGAAAAATGGTTCCCAAAATAATCTTTTGTTAGGATCTTTTAATATTATAAAACGATTAAAGTCGATTCTGCAAAGTTAAAAAAGGAAAGGTAATGTGAGTGGACCGGGCGGGATTCGAACCCGCGACCTCCCGCCTGCAAAGCGGGTGTCCTACCACTGAACTACCGGCCCATGGAGTAAAGCACCTTGCTTAAGAATTTAAGCCTTCTTAAGGTTTAGGAGATTTTATTCTAGTTTTAATGTTTATGAGCTTTCCACAGTGAGGACAAGAAATATTGACCTTCTCTCCATCTTTGATGGTAAAACTCTTTTTCGTCGTCTCTCTCATGGGTTCTCCATCATAAAACTTTAGAACGTAATACTCAACGTCAATCTCAATAGATCTTGCCTTTTTCATATCGTGCTTTACAAAAGAAGGGTCTAATTAGGGTTTTGGAATATTAGAATATAATTATCTCTAGGATTTTGATACAATTCTTAAAATTCGCCATGCATAGTATTTGCGCCTTATGAGAGACCTTGTCCCGACGCCTTGAGCGATTGGGAGTGGCTGGCTAAAATGGTCGCCTAAGCTTCCATCTTACACCACCACCCCATTAACGCGATCTTCTATCGCAGCTCTCGTCCACAGCTCCTCTTTCGAGGCTCTGTGGAAGGCCATCTTTTCTCGGGAAGGACTTCGAGCTTAGATGCTTTCAGCTCTTATTCCTAACGGCTTAGCTGCCCGGCTCTGCCCTCTCGGACAACCGGTATACCAGAGGCCGCGTTGCCCCGTTCCTCTCGTACTGAGGACAACTTCCCCTCAGATGACCTCCGCCCCCATCAGATAAAGACCGACCTGTCTCACGACGGTCTAAACCCAGCTCACGTTCCCCTTTAATGGGCGAGCAGCCCCGCCCTTGGCCCCTGCTGCAGGACCAGGATGGGAAGAGCCGACATCGAGGTACCAAACCGCGGGGTCGATGGGAACTCTCGCCCGTGACGAGCCTGTTACCCCTGGGGTAACTTTTCTGTCGCCTCCAGCCCCCAAAGGTGGGGACATGAAGGATCGCTAGGCCCGGCTTTCGCCTCTTTATCCCTCGCGTTTGAGGATACAGTCAGGCCGGCTTTTGGCCTTGCCCTCCACGGTGGATTTCTGACCCACCTGAGCCGACCTTTGGGCCCCCTCGATACTTTTTCAAGGGGGTGCCGCCCCAGCCGAACTGCCCACCTGCCGGTGTCCCTATCTCTAGGTTAGCGACACAGTCATGGAAGGCTGGTGTTACACTTTCGCCTTTGGCACTTCCAGAAAAGTGCCTTCATAGGCTCCCAGCTACTCTCTGCAACCACAACCGCATCGCAACGACAAGCTGCAGTAAAGCTCCACAGGGACTTCTTTTCCCGATGGGGGTTCGTGGACTGTTCGTCCACGTTATGTGGGTTCGCCGGGTTGTAGGCGGGGACAGCGGGGCCCTCGTTGATCCATTCATGCACGTCGGAACTCACCCGACAAGGCATTTGGCTACCTTAAGAGAGTCAGAGTTACTCCCGGCGTTAAGCGGCCCTTAGCCCAGTTGTACCCAGGTTTTAGGTACCGCCACTGGCCAGGATTCAGAGGCTGTACTAGTCCTTTCGGATTTGCAGCCTCCTGTGTTTTTATTAAACAGTCGGGACCCCCTAGTCACTGCGACCTGCAATCCCAGCTCTTCGCTAAGACTGCAGGCACCCCTTATCCCTAAGTTACGGGGCTAATTTGCCTAGTTCCCTCGCCTACTTTACACCCGATACACCTTAGGCTTCTCACCTAGGGCACCTGTGTCGGTTCTCGGTACGGACTTAAAGATACCTTCCCAACCCTGTTTTCATGGTCTCTCAGAATCGAGCGAACCAACCTAATGGCTGGCTATTCTCGCCTCGATCAAGTTCTCGTCATTACGACACTCCCCTGATCTTGGACGATTAAACAAGGCGATAACCTTGCTCGCCCTATCTGAAAGAATCAGGATTGGGTATGCGCTTTCGCGCACGGCATCTTTAAGGCACTGGAATATTAACCAGTTTCCCTTTCGCTCAACTCCTTTGGGGTTGAGCTTAGGATCGGCTGACTCCTGGCTGACGACGCATTGCCAGGAAAACCTTGCCCTTTCGGTGGTCGGGATTCCCGCCCGACTACGCTGCTACTACCGCCAGGATCTGCAATAGAAGCCAGTCCACAGGACCTCACGGCCCTGCTTCTACCCAGCCTCCACGCCCACCTACCACGCATGAGCAATGCTCATGGTCTAGAGTATCGGTAGTCGGCTTTAGCCCCGTCCATTTTCGAGGCCCCCAAGCTCGGCAGGTGAGCTGTTACGCACTCTTTAAAGGATGGCTGCTTCTAAGCCTACCTCCCTGCTGTCTGAGCTCAAGGACGCTCTTTTGTTTGACACTTAGCCGACATTTTGGGACCTTAACTCTAGTCTGGGTTGTTCCCCTCTCGGTTATGAGGCTTACCCCACATAAACCCGTCTCCGGGCTTCTAATGCACCAGCACCTTCGGAGTTCGAAAAGCAGGTGGGCCCTTTCGGACCCTTGCCCACTCATCGGTGCTCTACAGCGCTGGCAGCATCCGCCCAGGCCGGACTTAGATCCGCTTCGGTGGGAACTAGCTATCACCGGACTAGATTGGCTTTTGGCCCCTTGCCCCAGGTCAGGGGACCGATTTGCACGTCAGGACCCTTTCGGACCTCCACCGGGCTTTCGCCCAGCTTCGTCCTGCCCAGGGCACGATCGTCCGGTTTCTAGTCTTACCCTCATGACTAAAGGCCCTTTCGGACCTCTTCCCTCACCATGAAAACATGGTTGCGGAAAGTCGGTTTCCCTTCGCCTTCGGGCTTTAACCCTTAAGCTCGCCATGAAGGTAAACTCCCTGGCCCGTGTTTCTAGACGGAACGTACCACCCTGAGGCAATTAGATCCACTTCATGCCATTCTTTAGAACAGCAATCAGTAGATCATTAGCCTCTTTCGGGCGATACACGTCTGTAACCATCTGGTTTCAGGCTCTTTTCACCCCCCTTCCGGGGTTCTTTTCAGCTTTCCCTCACGGTACTATTGCGCTATCGGTCTTGAGAGGTATTTAGCCTTGGAGGCCTCTTTCCCCCATCTTCCCTAGCCACTGCCAAGGCCAGGTACTCTTCTTGATGGCAGTAACCTCCATCCTTTTCGCCTACGGGAATATCACCCTCTACGTTGGGCCTTTCCAGACCACTTCGGCTAAAGATAGAGGTCACTTAAACGCCATCAAACCACATCTCTAGCCTATTACTAAGCTAGATTCGGTTTGGGCTAACTCCTTTTCGCTCGCCGCTACTAAGGAGATCTCAATTTGATTTCTTTTCCTCCTCCTACTCAGATGTTTCCTTTCGGAGGGTTCGCGATCCTAAAAAGGATCATCGAATTACCTTGCGGTAATTCGATAGGAAGTCCTATTCGGGCATCCCTGGATCAAAGGCTGCTTGCGCCTACCCAAGGCTTATCGCAGCTTGCCACGCCCTTCATCGCCCCTCAAGCCTAGCCATCCACCAGAAGGCGTCTGCGCATCGGGCAGGTCTCTCATAATGCCTACGCAACTATGCACGGCGATAATCGTAGATACATCTACTACGCCCTTCACTCAACAGCACGCTGTTGAGTTGCATCCATATGGATCGTGTGCCTTTTCACAGCCAACCATGCTCTTTCTAAGGAGGTGATCCGGCCGCAGGTTCCCCTACGGCCACCTTGTTACGACTTCTCCCCCCTTGCCGAATTCAGGTTCGATAGCGCCAACATGACGCCACCTCACCTGAATCCAACTCGGGTGAAGCGACGGGCGGTGTGTGCAAGGAGCAGGGACGTATTCACCGCGCGATGGTGACACGCGGTTACTAGGGATTCCAGATTCATGAGGGCGGGTTGCAGCCCTCAGTCACAACTGGGGTAGGGTTTGGGGATTGCCTCTCCCTTTCGGGGTCGGAACCCATTGTCCCTACCATTGCAGCCCGCGTGTGGCCCCAGGGTTTCGGGGCATACTGACCTGCCGTGGCCCCTTCCTTCCTCCGCCTTAGCGACGGCAGTCCCACTAATTAGCCCCTCGATCCTTTCGGGATGGAGGTAGCAACTAGTGGCAAGGGTCTCGCTCGTTGCCTGACTTAACAGGACGCCTCACGGCACGAGCTGGCGACGGCCATGCACCTCCTCTCAGCTTGTCTGGTAAGGTCTTTAGCCTGACCTTCATTCTGCTGTCTCCCTGGGTAAGGTTCCCGGCGTTGACTCCAATTAAACCGCAGGCTTCACCCCTTGTGGTGCTCCCCCGCCAATTCCTTTAAGTTTCAGCCTTGCGGCCGTACTCCCCAGGCGGCGAGCTTAACGGCTTCCCTGCGGCACTGGAATGGCACGCAGCCACTCCATCACCTAGCTCGCATCGTTTACAGCTGGGACTACCCGGGTATCTAATCCGGTTCGCTCCCCCAGCTTTCATCCCTCACCGTCGAGCGCGTTCTGGCGGACCGCCTTCGCCACTGGTGGTCTTCC